>CANQBE010000022.1 GCA_947589515.1 uncultured Bacilli bacterium | reverse complement strand
TTATTTGTTACTAACTTGTCATCATACTTTAAGTTGCATTTAACTTTAAAAAGTTGCGTTTACTTTTAAATTTGAGCCAAAAAAGAAAAAATAGTAATCATCACTACTATTTTTTACATTTCTTTATGATTTTATGTTGGACTCTTTTTCCTGCATACTTTCGATAATCGAATGATTCATTAAAGTAGCAATAGGATCCATTTTTGCTAAGATATCTGGATCATAGTTGTCTTTGATTCTTTGAATTTCTTCATCACTGAAGATAACCGATACACATTCTATTTCGGGATGATATAGATGTTTTTGCATGTTCAATGCCTCATATAATCCTTTATCAAAGAAAATCTGATATTCTGCTTTGCTATTATAGTAATCTTTAATATTAATAAATGCAGAGAAGTTATTTACTACTAATTCTTCATTTGAACTCATAATATTATCGATGATGGTCGCAAAGTCTCTAGGTAAATTAGCAATTCGATGTTGACTTGCATCTTTTTCATTTTTACTTGCCATATCAGCTAACAGTAATAGCATAAAATTTTTTTCATCTACTATTGGCGTAATATCTATAAAATGTTCAATGTCATTTTCATATTGATTCATCATTCCACTACCTTATTTAAATATTTTTCAGGATTCTTAATGTTCATTGATCGTAAAGTATATACCAAATAATTATGTTTTTGTGTTTCCCATCTGCTGTTATTCCTAACATTCATTTTGTGATCTAATTCGTAGTTTCTGCTAGAAGAATAATCACTGATTAAATAGATAAAATGATCCATAATCTTTAATGTTTCTGAATCATAATCATTTTTTATGTTTTCAATTTCTTCTTTTGTAAATGGTATTTTAATCACCTCATTTTCAATATCATATTCAATTGGCTTTCCTAATTCTTGTATTACTTTTTTTAACATTTTTCCTAATTTTTCTTCATACTTTCTTTGATATTCATAATACGTTTCAATAGGAATTAATTTAGAAAATTGAATACCCCATCCATTTGATTCAAACATGATACCTTGAATCCTTTGTTTATAATCCATTGGCAAATATGCTATATTATCATTGGGAACTGCTTTTGATTTACTTGCTAAATCGGCAAGTAGTAATAAGACAAAATGTTTCATATCTATTACTGGTGTAATATCAATAAAATAGCGAGTATCTTCTTTTAACTTAAACATACAGATCTATTCCTTTCTTGATTGTACATTTTAATCATAGCAATTTTTTATTTTAATTGCAACTAGATTTTTTCAATTTTCTTTCGATAAATTCTAACATTTTTATATCCATATTTTTTTTCTTTTTCTAATTCTAAATGGAAATATTTCTCTTCAAATTGGTCAAATTCATATTCACATACCAGTATACCTTCTGGATTCAGTAAATCGTACTTTAAGATGGTTTGAATACTTTCATTTAAACATTTTAATCGATATGGAGGATCTAAAAAGATGATATCAAATTGGATTTGTTGATTAGAAAAATAAGTTAAGGCTTTTTGATAATCCATCTCTAGTACTTTACTATTTTTTTCTTGAATACTTGCTAGATTTTGTTTTAAAACTTGGATACATTTAGGATTATTATCTACAAAGTAGGTAAACTTTGCACCATTACTTAAAGCTTCTATTCCTAAGTTACCACTACCTGCAAATAGGTCTAGAACTGTAGATTCACCAATCTCATTTTGAATCATAGCAAATAAACTTTCCTTTACTCGATCTTGAGTTGGTCTAGTTCCTTCAATATCAAATCCGATTAATTTTTTTCCTTTATATTTTCCACTAATAATTCTCATGATTACAACTTCTTTCCTCTGTTAAACTTTTTAATTTCTGATTAATTTCTAAAATTAAGAAATCAATTTCATTTTCTAATTGTTTAAACTTTACGAAGTCAGGATTTTGAAATAATTGCTGCTTTTGTTTTTTATATTCATCACTATAAGGATCTAGAGTTCTTAATGTTTGTAATTGTGTTAATAGGTATTCATCTTGTATGAGTTTTTGCTTTTGTCTTTTTAGGGCAATCACTCGTTCATCACGATCTAAGATTGATAATATAGTATCCATCATTTCGTTCATTTTTTCTTTCATATTCATCACACTTTTATTATAAAAGAAAAAATCAGTATTGTCTACTGATTAACTTAGGATATCCATAAAGGAACGAAGGAGTTCTATTTTTTGATTCACGTTATCAATTTTATCCGTTAGATTTAATTTATATGCTTTTTTCATTTCTAATTCCATTTGTTTGATACTATTTGGATTGCGATTGAGTGCTTTATACCAACTCGAATTATCTCTTAAATAACGGTAGAAATAGGGGTTTGTTTTAATTTTGATTTGGGTTTGTATATCCATTAATCTTCTAAATGCTTATATAAAGGTCTTGCTTGATAATTATTGGTTGGTTTTGATACTCCAAAGTCTTGAATTAAGGCAATGGCTTTCTGTAAACCTTCTGCACCCTTTCTAACTGAATCTAAATCAATTTTTTTCACCATATTAAATAAATCTTTTAGTGAAGTATCTCCGACTGTTGTTTTTGAAGCTTTAGATGCTACATTTTGAATGTCCCCTACTTCTTGATATTTTTCCCAAATATTACTATTTTCTCCATAGATATCATACATTTCGTAAAATTTTTGCCAACTCATATCGCCATGATTCACATAATTAATTAATTCCGGATGACTTCTTACAAAACGTTTAAAATCTTCCTTTGACATATTACCACCTAGTTATATATATGAAAAAATTAGGCATTTGTTTCCAATTTTAGCAAAGAAAAAAGGAAATTTCCAATTAGAAATCTCCTAAAAAATCATCAATTGTCATTAAACGATCATCAATTTCCTTTAAAGATACTTTTTGCGTTTCTTTCTTTTCTTCTTTCTTTGATGGTACTTCTACTAAAGCAGGTTCTTCTTTTGCTTCCATTAGAATCTGTTCGGTAATGTCAGAAGCTGTTTCTATTTTTGGTTGAATTTCTTCTACTATATCTGATTCTTCCGGTTTCTTTTCATCTTTATCAGAATTCATTTCTTCTTTTTTTTGTAACTCTACCACTTTAAAGGCATCTATAATATCATGTTTTGATATCGTACTACCTGTAGAATAACGATCCATAATAGAAATTTCACTAGCTTTTAATAGATTGATATCAGGTGTTTTGATTCCTATATGAGAACGAGAATTTACCATAAAAGTTTTGATGACATGATAAGGATTGGTTTTCACTTCTCTTAATAATAGTAATCCACGATGAGCACGTGAGGATTTTTCAAATTCAGCTATTTTTACTCTTTTTCCAGTTCCTTTATCCGTAACTATTAATAACATATCTTCCGTATCTTTCTTAAAATTAATGGCAGATACTACGACATCGTCTTTTAATTTAATAGCCTTTACCCCACTTGCTTTTATTCCTACTTGTGGAATTTCTTCTTGATCAAACCATAATCCGTAATTACCATTTGTTGATACAAAAATTTCTTCTTCTATTAAAGGTACAGCACTGACTACTTGATCTTCTCCTTTTAATTTCATGCATTGAATTGGTTTTGAATAACGACTAACTTGGAATTCTTTCAAACTTGTTTTCTTAATCATACCCATCTTACTAGCAATCATAATGTCTACTTTCTGCTCAAAATCCGTAACAGGGATACAAGAAATAATTTCTTCTTTTTCTTCTAGTTTAATAATATTACTGATATGTTTTCCAATTTCTTTCCATTTAATATCTGGAATAATATGAACTGGTACATATAGATAATTACCTAAATTTGTAAATAATAGAATCGTATCAATGGTATTTAATTCATATAGTCCAATGATATAATCATTATCTTTTAATGCGGATTCTTCTTGTGATGCCTGATAACTACGCCAAGAAGTTCGCTTAATATAACCATCTTTGGTAACCATGACTAGGACATCTTCTTTTGGTATCATAACTGTTGTATCAATTTTAATTTCGGTAATTTCTTCTTTAATTTCTGTTTTTCTAGGAGTTGCATACTCTTTCTTTACTCTACGAAGTTCTTCTTTCATGACGGTTTTTAATTTTTCTTCACTCGTTAAAATGGATTCTAGTTCACTAACGGTTTTGGATAGATTTGCGAGTTCTTCTTGTAATTCTGTAACATCAGTATTGGTTAATTTATATAATTGTAAGGTAACGATTGCTTCCGCTTGCAGTGGTGTAAAAGCAAATTCTTTTACTAAATTTTCTTTGGCGTCGGCTTTATTCTTGCTGGCACGAATTACCCGAATTACTTCATCTAAAATCGATAAGCATTTAATTAAACCTTCTACGATATGTAATCTCGATTTGGCCATTTGTAGGTCATATTGTGTTCTTTTGGTGATAACTTCTTTCTTAAATTCAATATAAGAGTCTAAAATGGCAAGTAGTCCTAGTTGTTTTGGTCTACGATGATCAATTACGATCATATTAAAATTATAGGATACTTGTAAATCGGTATTTTTTAATAGATAGTTTAAAATGAACTCACGATTAGCTTCTTTCTTAATATCAATCGCGATTCGTAAGCCTTCACGGTCAGATTCATCTCTTACTTCTAGGATACCATCAATTTTTTTATCGATACGAATTTCATCAATTTTACGAACGAGTAAAGCTTTATTTACTTCAAATGGAATTTCCGAAATGACAAGTACCACTTTTCCTTTTTCTTCTTCCCAACTCGTTTTAGATTTGATAATAATTTTACCTCTACCTGTTTCATAAGCACTACGGATTCCATCAAGTCCCTCAACAATTCCACCTGTTGGAAAATCAGGTCCTTTTACAATATCCATAATGGTATCTAGGTAACCATTTGGTGAATCGATACGTTTTATGGTAGCATCGATAATTTCTCCTAAATTGTGGGGAGGAATATTAGTAGCATATCCAGCACTAATTCCCGTTGCGCCGTTTACAATTAAATTTGGAAATCTAGCTGGTAAAACCGTAGGCTCTACTTCTGAATCGTCAAAGTTAGGTGCCCAAATTATGGTTTCTTTATCGATATCTTCTAATAATTCATTACTAATTTTAGAAAGTCTTGCTTCGGTATAACGCATAGCAGCCGGACTATCTCCATCCATAGATCCATTGTTACCATGCATATCAATATAAGGGGTTGATTGTTTCCACCATTGACTCATACGAACCATGGCATCATAAATAGAACTATCTCCATGAGGATGATATTTACCCATAATATCACCAACAGAACGTGCAGATTTGACATAAGGTTTATCATAAGTATGATGACCACGGTACATTCCATATAAGATCCTTCTTTGGACAGGTTTTAATCCATCTCTAACATCGGGAATCGCACGGTCTTGAATAATATATTTGGAATATTTTCCAAAACGATCTCCCATGATTTCTTCTAAGGTATAGTTATAAATTTTTTCAATGACTTCTTGCGTTTTTTCTTTTTTTGCCACACTGCATCACTCTTTCTAAATCGTTATCTTCTTCATGTAATAACGATCAATATTTTTCGTTATCTTTGTTTGTAAATAAAGATCTTTTTCGATTAACTTTTGCTTTAATTTACCCAAGCGTTTAATACTATCCGAATCATAGAAGGTTTCTACTAATTGATCTAGTAAAAAATCAGCATAATGAAGTTTTAATTTTTCCTGATAAAGAGATTCTGGAATCGTTGTTTCGACAATTTCCGTAATATCTACTAAATAGCGAATGTTCTTTAAATGTTCATAATGATTTTCAGTTAGATATAGAATTTCATCTAAACAATCCCACTTACTATATGTTTTTTTGAAATGGTCTAACTGTTTTTTCTCTACAGGTAAAATATTTTCAAATAGAATTTTATGATTCTGGGTAACAAAAGCATCATATAAAGTTTTCTTCTTAATTTTTCTCTTTCTTAATAAATAAGTAAGTTCTAAACTATAATTAATGACGACTTCTAATATATTTTTTTGATTTCTCATACTACTTCTTTCCATTAAGTTTACATACCAATTTGATAATCATCTTCTAAAGAGAAAATGACATTTTCATCAATCCAATTTTTCCTAGGTTCTACATTATCTCCCATTAAAACACTAACTCTTTTTTCAGCAAGCAATGCATCTTCGATGGTTACACGAATTAAGGTCCTAGTACCTGGATTCATCGTGGTCTCGGCTAATTGGTCTGCATTCATTTCACCAAGTCCTTTGTATCTTTGAACATCGCATTTTTTACCATTTACAATTTCCTTCATCTCTTCTACTGAATAAGCATAAGTCTGCTCTTTCCCATTTTTAATTAAGAATAATGGTGGAAGGGCAATATATAATCTACCTGCTTCAATTAATGGACGCATATAACGATAAAAGAAGGTCATTAGTAGACATTGAATATGTGCACCATCATCATCAGCATCGGTCATGATAATTACTTTATTATATTCAGCTTCTTCAATATCAAAGTTTGGTCCTACACCAGCACCAATCGTATAAATCATGGTATTGATTTCTTCATTTTTAAAAATTTCTTCCATCTTTGTCTTTTCAGTATTTAATACTTTACCACGAAGAGGAAGTACAGCTTGGAATCGACGGTCACGTCCTTGTTTCGCAGAACCTCCTGCTGAATCTCCTTCTACGATAAATAATTCTTTATGAGTTTTATCTTTGGATTGAGCAGGTGTTAATTTTCCTGATAGAGCTCTTTCTTTCGGATTTTTACTTTTTCCTTTTCGAGCTTCTTCTCGTGCTTTTCTCGCTGCTTCATTAGCCATTTTGCTTTTTAAAGCTTTATCGATAATATCGGTTGCGATTTTTTTATTTTCTTCCAAAAAGTACTGTAATTTTTCTAATACTAAGGCTTCTACAGCATTTCTAGCTTGCGGTGTACCTAATTTTCCTTTGGTTTGACCTTCGAACTGTAATAAATCTTCTGGTATCTTTAAGGAAATGATTGCTGTTAAACCTTCACGAACATTAGCACCTTCAAAAGGTTTTTCCTTTCCTTTAATATAATTATTATTTTTAGCATAGTCATTAAAGGCTCTCGTTAGGGCTGTTTTAAAACCAATTTCATGGCTTCCTCCATCGCTAGTTTTTACATTATTTACAAAAGAAATAATATTTTCATTATAAGTATCTGTATATTGCATTGCGATACTGATTTCCATACGATCTTTGATTCCTTCAAAGGAAATGACATCATGGAGAGGATTTTTATCCTCATTTAAATAATTGACGAAAGCAACTAAACCATCTTCATAGTGGTAGGTTTCACTTTTTTCATCTTCTTCATCGACAACTTCAATCGTTAAACCCTTAATTAAAAAGGCAGATTCTTGCATTCTTTCGCAGATTGTGGTAAAGGAAAAAGTTGTTGTAGAAAAAATAGAATCATCTGGCATAAAACGAACGGTAGTTCCTGTTTTTGAAGTCGTTCCTATTTCTTTTAGAGGCTTATCTACCTGTCCCCCATTTTTAAAAGAAATAAAGTATTCTTTTTTATCTTTTTTAATCGTAACTTCCATCCATTTACTAAGGGCATTAACAACACTCGCGCCTACTCCATGAAGTCCTCCTGATACTTTGTAACCGGATTCTTCAAATTTTCCTCCAGCATGTAATACGGTATAAATAACTTCTGGAGTTGACCGACCAGATGCATGCATTCCTGTAGGAATTCCACGTCCATGATCTTCAATACTAACACTTTTATCTTTATGAATGGTTACTTTAATAAAATCTCCATAGCCATTAATTGCTTCATCAATGGCATTATCGACAATTTCCCATACTAAATGGTGAAGACCTCTTTTATCTGTAGATCCAATATACATACCTGGTCTTTTTCTAACTGCTTCTAAACCTTCTAATATTTTAATTGAACTTTCATCATATTTGACTGCCATTGTCTTCACTCTCCTCTATTATTATAGCAGATATTCCAAAGAAAAAAAAGAAATTGGACATTAAGTTGACAGTCCAACTCTTTTTGTAATTAAAAAAAAGAAGTGCACAATTGTTATGCACTTAGTTTTAGAATTTATTTATAAGCAATTCATTTACAATAGGCAGTGATAATTCGTCATACTTGTTGTAATATCTTATTTTTAAGATATTACAGTTTTAATTAGAATTATCACTGAGTTCCTATTGTCAATGAGGAATTATAAATAAATTAATTGACTTTTTTCATTTTTCTAGTATAGTAATTAAAAGTTACTAAGGATATAGGAATTGTGCACTTACATTTAAAAATATTACTCCTATATGTTTTTGTCGTGTTTTACTTTATAATTTTGTATACTTTTTTTAATGATTTTTGTTAATTTTTTATTTAAAATATGTGCATTTTCTTTTGAATATACGATTTTTTGACTCAATTGCACTTAATTGTGCACTTTAGATTGATTCAACGGTCCAACTCTTTTACTGATTATATTTTTCTATCAAAGTCATAAAGGTATTTTCTAATTTGTTCATCATCTCTTCTGTCTTTCCTTCAAAACGAGCAGTAATATTAGGACCTGTATTACTATAGCGAACTAAGGCCCAACCATCTTCTAATTCTACTCTGACGCCATCAATATCAATGATATCAAATCCTTGCTCTTGACAGGTTTCCTTAATCTTTTCTACCACCAATTTTTTCTTGGTATCTGTAGATGGTATTTTAATTTCTGGAGTTGAATAATAATGATTGATGCCTGCTAATAATTCGCTTATCGTTTTATCAGTGTTACTTAATATTTCAATGATTCGAAGTCCTGCATACATTCCAGAATCAAAGCCTGGAAATTTATCTCTAAAGTAAAGATGGCCACTGAATTCTCCACCGAAGATACAATTATTTTCTTGAGTTGCCTTTTTGGTATAAGAGTTTCCTGTACGACAAATAATAGGAACCCCACCTAGTTTTTTGATTTCATCTGTTAGTGCTTTACTACATTTGACATCATACAGAATTCTTTTATTTTCATGATTAGGAATTAAGAAACGACTGATAATTATCATTAATTGATCTGCAGAAATAAAATTTCCTTTTTCATCGATGATTCCTACTCGATCTCCATCTCCGTCAAAGGCAATTCCAACATCTGCTTTTAATTCTAAAACCGTTTTCTTTAGAACTTCCAAATTTTCTTCTACCGATGGATCGGGATGGTGATTAGGAAAGTTGGCATCACTTTTTCCATATAAGACTACTAAATCTTGGTGAATTAAATTATAGATTTCTGGTGCAAAAAAGGAAGTGGTTCCATTTCCACAATCGATTACTACTTTTAATTTACGATTCGGATTAATGTCTATCGAAGAAAGCAACAACTTATAATATTCTTCTTTGATATCATAATGAGATAATGTTCCTTGACCTTCATCAAAATTACCCGCTAATAAAAATTGAAAAAATTCTTGAATCATTTCTCCTTTGGCATTTCCTCTTTCGTCAAAAGAAAACTTAAAACCATTATCATCTTTCGGATTGTGACTAGCTGTTACCATTACTCCAGCCGGAATATTTTTTAAGATACAAGCATAATAATACATCGGCGTTGTCACTAATCCTAGATCAATTACATGAATACCCGTTGATAAAATACCTTTGATTAAAGCCTCCACTAAACTATCACTCGATAAACGATTATCATGCCCTACAATACAAGTTTGTTGATTGAATCTTTTAATATAAGTACCATACGCTTTTCCAAAGGTATAACTAACATCTTCATTAATATCGGTAGGATATACTCCTCTTACATCATATTCTCTAAATATATTAGGATTAATATTCTTTGTTAATTCCATTTTGAAACCTCTTTTCTATTCTAAGTCCATTATACCATTTTTTTACAAAAGAAAAAGTTCAAATTTCATGAACTTTACTATTTTTAGAATTTTTGTGATATTACATATATTTTTCCATGGATTTCATCATTTGATTGACCTGCTTTTGACTTGGTTTTCTACCCATTTGTGTCATTAATGCTTTAATCATTTCTTCATTAATTGGAGGATTTTTCTTTAAATATTTCATCATATATTTACGGGCAAGAAAAAATCCAATTACTGCTCCTACTAATAAAATACCAAGTACTTTTAAAATATCTAAAAACATTTGCATACTTTTTCATCTCCTATAGTTCATTTTACTAAAAGTTTATGAATTAAACAAGCATTTTAATCTCATTTATCCAAAAATAGTCTTGGTTTAAGAAATCACAAACAAAGTATTCATCTCCTAAATTTTCAATGACATTAAAAAAAGAAGAAAAGTTTTTATTGGCTTGAATTAAAATATAAGTTTTCTTAATGGTTAAAATACTAATTTCATCTCTATATAAATTATTAATGATATGTTCCTTTTTATTTTTAGAATATACCATTTCATTATGGTATTTAATATAAATTTCGCGATCTAATTTTTCTTTTTCTTGTTTTTCGATTAATTGATGAAAAAGTTGGTATCCATATTCTAATTCATGTCTTCTCATATAATATAAATGTTTTAGGATTTGAAATAAACTATTAGGATTTTCTCTATATAAATTGACAAACTCTCTTTTCATTCGAAAAATATAAAATGTTCTCATATCATCACCAATATTATCATAAACAAAAACCAACAATGATTTTGTCGGTTTTTGTTTATCTTAATAAGTTTTCGATTTTTTCGGTGATTTTTTCTTTGGTAAATGAAAATTCTTCTAAGACGTCTATTTTGTCTCCACTATAACCAAAATCATCTACTGTAATTAGGTATTTTTCATTATAGACAAATTCATACCATGAATAAGAAGAAGCGGCTTCTAATACGAATACTTTTACACCAAATGGTAAGATTTCATCTCGGTAACTTTGTTTTTGTTTTTTAAATAATTCAATAGAAGGCATACTAACTACTCTTAAATCGTATCCTTTTTCTTGTAATCCACTAGCAACCTCTAATGCCAAATCTAAATCTTCTCCATTGGAAATGATGATAGCACTAATATTTTTTTGTTCTTTTTGGACGATATAAGCTCCTTTTTCGACACCTGTAATACTTGTATTGGTTTTTACCTTGGTATCGTTTCTACCTAATACAATAACACTTGGTCCTTGTTTCTTTTTGGCAATATATTTATAAGTACCAATCATTTCATTAGAATCTGCAGGTCGAAATACTTCTAGATTTGGGGTAGCACGAAGAGATACTAACTGTTCTACTGGTTGATGGGTTGGTCCATCTTTTCCAACACTGATTGAATCATGAGAAAAGATATAAATATTTGGTAAATTCATTTGACAAGCAAGCCTTAAGGATGGCTTTAAATAGTCGGAAAATGATAAATAAGTAGATCCAAAATTGCGAATTCCTGCTAAACTAATTCCATTCATGATGGCACCCATGGCATGTTCTCTTACTCCATAAAAAATATTTCTACCTAATGGATTATCTTTACTATAATTGCCACCATTTACTAAATTGGTCATAATGGAACTACTTAAATCGGCACTTCCTCCTATCAAAAGAGGATTTCGATCAGCAAGAGCATTTAATACTTTAGATGAAGATTCTCTTAGACTTTCTGTTTCTAATTCACTGATTTCATAGTTGATATCCAAGTTTGGAAGAGATATATTTTTATTTTTGATGTTTTCTAGTTCTAATTTTGTTTCTTCTGCTAGTTTTTCAAAAGATTGTTGCCATTTGTCATAAATTTCACTACAACGATTCTGAATCATTGACTGCATTTCCTCTTTAGCATCACCACTTACTGTAAAACTAATATCACGCATTCCTAATTTTTCCTTGATATTCGTGATATCTTCATCTGTTAGTGGGGTTCCATGAACTTGATTGGTTCCTTCCCATTTGGAATATTTCCCAATGGTAGTATTCACGATAATTAGATTAGGTAATGCAGATTGTTTGGCTTTGGTAATTGCATTATCTAGTCCTGTTAAATCTTCTCCATCTACTGTCATTACATTCCAATTTAAAGCTGTGAAATACTTTTCGATATCTACTGTAAAAGTCATGTTGGTATTACCATCTAAACATACTTTATTAGAGTCGTAAAACACAATTAATTTATTTAATTTTAAGTGACCGGCTAAAGAAGCGGCTTCATAACTTACTCCCTCCATCAAATCACCATCACTACATAATACATAGGTATAATAATCAATGATAGAATGGCCATGATTTTTATAATATTCTCGTAAATAACTTTCTCCAATCGCAATACCTACGCTACTAGCAAATCCTTGTCCTAGAGGACCTGTTGACATATCAACACCAGGCGTTACTAAATATTCTGGATGACCAGGGGTTTTGGAATGAAGAGAACGAAATTGTTTTAAATCTTCCAAGGAAAGATGATATCCAGACATATATAAAGCGGCATATAATAGACTTGATGCATGCCCAGCCGATAAAATAAAACGATCTCTATTTATCCAATCAGGATCTTCTGGATTTATTTTTAAATGTTTTCCATATATCGTATATAGGATTGGTGCACATCCTAAAGCAATTCCAGGATGCCCACTATTTGCTTCATGAATCATATCGATACTTAGGGCTCTTAAATTATCAACGATTTTATTCTCATTATTTATATTTGTTTCTTTTGGTTTTAAAAACATATACTCCTCCTAGATACAAAAGGATGTAATTATACATCCTTTTCATCATCAAATAGCATTTCTAATAATTCTTCTTTTTTGAGTTCCTTCGTTTTTTCTAATTCTACATCTGCTTCTTCTTTAGGTAATTCTGATGCAAAAGAACTAGTTTCCACGATTGGAGATTCTTCTATTTCATCATCGCTATTTTCTTGTCTTTCATGATGGGAATGGTTAGAAAGTTCTTTCTTTAAACGTCTAGGTGATGTTTTTATGTAGAAATAAATTCCAATTCCACCAATTGCTAATAAAATTAGGCAAGCAATACTAACAATTAAATATTTAAAAAAGTCATCATGGTCTTGATTGGAATCGGAAGAATGAATAATACCTGCTGCATTAGAACTTGTATCGGTACTGGAAGTAATGATAGAAGTTGGTTTTTCTGTAACACTTACTTCTTTATCACGTGTTACTATAATTTGATAATTTTTTGAATTTCCTTGGCTATCTTTTACTACAATACTAACGGTATTTTCTCCTACTTTTAAATTTTTATTTCCTGTTACAGTTACGGTAGCATCTTCATCTTCAGCATTTGCTTCTACGGTAATAGTATCGATTTCATAAGGAATATTGGCTGTATACTTTGTAGTGGTTGCTTTAAATGTTTCATTGAGAGCATAACCATTAATTTCTAATGATTTTAGGTTTAAACTAGTTGTTTTTTCTTCTTCTTTTACAATTTTTAATTTATAGATATGGTTTGTTTCTTTATCTTCTGCTATTACTTTTAATTCCACAATCGAACCATTTTTTAAATTGGAATTATTGGTTTTAAATACTCTAGCATTTTGTTCGTCTGATGGTATACAATCAATGTCTAATTCTGTGACATCAGGATCAATATTAACAGAATATTCAAAAACATTAGGATCAAATTTTTCATTTAAAGTTCCGTTTTTTATTTTTAGGCTTTTTAAAGTTGCATCTTTTCCAACACTACGAGTTACGCTTACCGTACATGTAGCCTTTGTGTCTGTTCCCTTAATCGTTGCGGTAATTTTTGCGGTTCCTGCTTTATCTTTTGCTGTTACTTTTCCAGTTGCATCTACTTCAGCGATATCTTTGTTATCACTTTCCCAGATTACTTCACTATCGTCAGGTGTTACTGTTGCAGTTAAAATCTTGCTTTCTCCTACATTTAAATTTAATTCATTCTGATCTAATGTAATTTTATAGTTTTCTTTTTCTTGTTCTGGCGGATTACTTGGTGTTGGTGATGTTCCTGGTATTTCTTCACCTTCTACTGCCCACACAAAGCATGGACTCATAAATAATAAAATACTAGTAAAAACTACTAAAACTTTGCTTTTTGTTTTCATTTTACTTCCCTTTCACTCTATTCTATATTTGATTATAGCATAATTATTTTAAAAAAGATATCCCTATTTTTCTATCTCCTGTTGTTTATCATTATGAAGTAGCAATCATATTCTGATTTCATATCATATACTGACTTTTTATATAATGAGGTTTCGATGAAAAAAATATCTAATCAAGAAAATTGTACAAACCATTACTATCCTAATGAAAATTTATGCAATTGCTATCAATTTATACCTGGACCTACGGGACCTACTCATGCCCTTAAAAGTGAAAGTAATTAAAAAGTGCATAAAATACTGATGAAACACTTTTAATATACATAATAACTTTATCTTTTTTTCTTTGTGTCGAAGTTTATCTAAATCTTCTAAAACCTGTTTTTTCAAAAAATCTATATCAATGATATTTTCTATTCCATTTATGCTTTCTAAATTATAAATAACTGAACTAATTTCATCATAAGTTTCTTGTAATGATAAATCAAGAATTCCCATACTTAATAATCTATTTTTATTATAGTATCTTGTATAGAAAGTATCACCTATCTTATCGTGTTTTGCTTCAAAATAATGATATCCATTTTTATTTATGTTAAGAGATATAACTCTTTCTTCTATTATGTTTTCTTTTTGTGTTTGTTCATCAAATTCTATTTTAGTTCTTTCATCTATCATTAGTTCTTCGTCGGTAAATAAAATATTATAAAGACGATTACAAATTGATATCACATAATATGTTCCCTTATTAATTTTTTGTTTTCTACCATTCCATATCACACAATTACATAATAAATTTAATATATGAAATTCATCATTAGATTCCATTTTTTTTACATAATCACCAATCGAAATATAATCACTAATTTCTATTTTAAAGATATTATTCTCACTGGATATAGTTATTTCCAAATCACTTTGTTTTTCAATAGGTTTGCTTTCAGTAGTTTCATTAGTTGTAGCATAATTTTGTAATTCTTTTTTCTTTGTTTTTAATTGATTAATTAGTTCTCTAAACATTGTATTTCACCCTTTAAATTTTATAAAGTTACCAAGTTGTCAATTATAATACCAAAAAATACTCTAAAATACAATATAACCCAATCTATAATTATATATTGATGTGAATGTTTTTTCCTAAATTAGTATTATGCTCAAAAATTACATTCATGCCCTAAATTTTAATTGAAAAAATAATTTGTCGTTCAAGAATTTATGTTTTTAAATGGTATTCTTAAGGTACTTGAGCAAGAAAGGAAAGAAAAAACTATATCGGCATAAGTTTAAATAGGTGAACTTATGAAAATTACAAGTACATTTGATGAAAATGACAAAACTTTACAAGAGATTATGGTACATTTTTAATCATATTTTATAACAAAAATATTACTGAAAATTAAGCAATAATAAGGCAAAAATGTTATATGTATATTAAAAGTTGTTTTGTTAGTAAGTGAAATGGGTTCATTTATGAATACTAATGAAACATACAAAGTTGGTATATATTTAAGATTATCTTGTGATGATGCGAAATATGATGAAAGTCAAAGTATAAGCAACCAAAGAGATTATATAATGAATTCTATTATACAAAATAATCTAATGTTTATTGATGAGTACGTTGATGACAGTGTAAGTGGCACAGAGCCTGTATCTGCTCATCTAGTGATTATCCAACTTCAATAGCGATAACGAAAAAGATAGCAGTTAGATGAACTGTTATCTTTTTAATCAAAAGTTCTATATTTAGAACTAACTACTATATGGTGTTCATGACAAGAATCGAACTTGCTACCTTTTCCTTCGGAGGGAAACGCTCTATCCCTTTGAGCTACATGAACATATCAAAGTTACTATTATCATAACATAAAATCAACAATTGATTTCAAAAAATTACTAGAAATATTTTTATTTTCGTGCTATACTTAACTGGAAATTGTAAGAAATAAGTAGTAAACGACACATGTTGAGTTATTCGTAACTCGTAAATCTGATTACGGTACAAAAAAGCCGTAATTGGATGGCATGTGTTTTTTCTTGCAATAAAATAGAAAGGAGAAATTATGTTAGAATCGAAGAAAGAAAGGCTTATCTATGCACTGATTACTGTCATGATAACAGTTCCTTGTTTTGTTTTTTATTGTTTGAGTCTTGAAAATAGTGGAATTTTAAATGTGAATGTTTCTTTTGCATTATCATTAATTCCTATTGAATTTATACTTGCCTATTTATCAGAAATTTTCATTGGAAGTCCTTTATCTGTGAAATTAGCATTAAAAGCAATCAATCCTAAAGAATATAAACCCATGATAGTAGAAACCGCTATCATCTGTGCAACAGTATGCATTATGTGTCCTCTTATGAGTTTTTATGCAACCATTCTTTATAAAGGAATCTTTCCTGCTTTTATTTTTCATGATGCTGGGGTCACAATTGGTAGTTTTTTAAAATTATTAATTCCTAATTTTTTGCAAACTGTTGTACTAAATTTTCCATTTGCTTTGTTGGGACAATTATTTTTGATTCAACCAATTACCAGAAGAATATTTAAATGGATATTTAAAAAGTAATAAAAAAACACTAAGTAATCTTTATGGATTCCATCTTAGTGTTTTTATTTTATTCATCAATAAAATCTTTTAATTTTTTTGTATTTCTAGGATGTCTCATTTTAATTAAAGCTTTTTGTTCCTGTATGGTAATTTCGTAATTAATGCCCTTAGACAATGAAAAAGCCCATAACATAATGTTATGAACCTATATTCTTAAATCGCAAAGGTGCGACTTTCAACCTCTATGGTGCCCTAAAGGAAGAAGTACAACAACTATTTTTTTAAAAGTAAAGTTTTTGATGCTTGATAATGTGGTAAGATAATTTCTTTTCCTTTGTCTGACAATTTGTTATAACTTCTTTGTAATTTATTATAAACAAATTCTGCGCCATCATCTATAGACATATTTTTTTCTACATATACCATTCGAAGTAAAGAAGGTACACTATAAAAAATGAGCCATAGCATCTGCATCAGCTATGCATATTTCCTCTGGAGTAGTTTTTTGAACTAATCTACTTCCTCGATGATTTAAAATACATTTTTTTATTAACTTTATATCTTCTTTATCTATTTGATAAGGATCTAATAATTTTTCTGCAATTTGAGCTCCAATTATATGATGTTCTTCAGTGTAAGACTTATCGGTAACAGATGCTATGTCATGTAACAAAGCAGCTAAAGCAACTATATCGTGATTTGCTCCATATTCATGACAGATTTCTATAGCTATTTTATAAACTAATTCAATATGATGATCCCAAGCTCCAATTCCATAAGCATTGGATGGTAACATACATCTTTTTTTACTTCATCATATATCTCATTTATTATATCATTCATTAAAATAATACCTCCATAAATACATATTGTTTGACAATATGCAAGTGTGTTTTCCAAATTGACAAATATATCAATTCAAACTATAAAAATTATAGCATAAATTTAAACATTTTAAAACTCGAACAAAAAAGTTCGAGTTTCCTATCAATCTGGTGCCCTGAAGGAAGAAGTACAACAACTTTTTAATAAAGCTAGTCGTTTAAACCGCCTGACATTATTCTATACTTCATATTGTTATTCCAAATTTCTCTTAGTTTAAAAAAGTTAATATCTGGTTCTAACATTAAAGTAGCTAAATCATCTAACTCTTTTAATTCATCTTCGGTTAAATTTAAATCTTTATCTAAAATATACTTTGGTAAATGCAGAAAAATTATTTCGTCATTCATAAGAGAATGAAAATCATAAAATAAGCCATGTAAAGCTGCTTTAATACCTATAGTTTTTGGAGATGATGCATAATATATCTCATTATCGCTATATTTTCCATTTCTTAATCCCAAATAAGCTTCTGCCCCAAATATAAATTTATTTCTTGGTATATCTAATAAATTAAAATCAATATGGTATTCTAATAATGTATCATCATCAAAGTACATATCTGCATCTACTAGAACCCATCTTTTTTCTTTATCATTATAATATTCACATATCCAATGATCGCCAGCTTCTTTATTTGAAATATTGCAGTAAGTTGTAAACCCACTGCGAACACGTGCAGAAAATCCTTTTGCTTTTAGAATACTTGTAAGTAAAATTGCTTGCTCTCTACAACATACATGAATTTTATCCTCTATTTTCCTATCTTTAGAATAATTCTCATTTCTTCTTAAAAGTTCTGCTATCATAGATTGAGCTGTAGGGAATAAATCATTTTCATAGTTTAAACTAGTTTTGCTAATTTTAGTCATATCGCCATAAAAAGAATTGGCATCATTTCTCATTTTTTCATCACATAAATCAAAGGGGTGAATAATTTGGTTTCTTTGTAATAAACATAATTCTTTTATATCGTTTGGTAAATTTATAGCAAAGTTCTTGTATAGTCCTAAATCTGTGTATAAACTTGTTCTTTTATAAAAATTGAGTATTTCTTCTTTCATATCTATTATCTCCTCGTATTACATATAAATTATCTTTGTCAATTTGCAAGTGTGTTTTTTAAATTGACAAATATATCAATTCAAACTATAAAAATTATAGCATAAATTTAAACATTTTAAAACTCGAACAAAAAAGT
>CANQBE010000021.1 GCA_947589515.1 uncultured Bacilli bacterium | reverse complement strand
TCAAATTATGGTAATGGCCGAAAGGCACGAATTAAAATGAAATCTATTTTTATATTTCATTTTAATTCTTTTCTTGTTGACAATGAATTTACAAGTAGTTAAAATTAAATTGTATATGATATAAAGTAGAGAGGTATTTTATGAAAAATAAAAAAGTATGGATATTTAGTATTTTAGGAATTATTAGTATTTTAATAGTCACTTTAGGAATTACTTATGCATTTTTTAATTATGCAAAAGAAGGAATGACTGATAATAGTATTACGACTGGAAAAATTACTTTTTTATATGAAGAAATTGATAAGCAAAAAGCGGGTATTTCTTTAGAAAATGCCTTTCCTATCTCTGATGAAGTTGGAAGGCAACAAGAAGGAAATGGAAAAGTATTTCATTTTACAATCAAATCAGATACGATATCCAACATGTCTATTCCTTATGTAGTGACGGCAAGAGTAAAAGATACATCTACTTTAGATCCAAGCGCAGTCAAATTATATTTAACAGAATTAGAAGGAGATACAGAAAAACCATTAACCGAAAAGATATTTAGTAGATTAAGAACAGCAACACAACCTACGATACCAGAAGGAACGGTAGAGAAAGTAATTTATAAAGGGGAAGTACCAGAAAATACTGCTAATTATCAAAAAAACTTTTGTTTAAGAATGTGGATAGATGAAAGTATTGATTTTAGTCCAGTAGAGAAAGATGGCGAAATCATATATCCATATAATGATAAAACATTTACAATTACTGTGAATGTATATTCAGAGGGAGAACAAATTTTACCACCAGTACCTACTATTGAAAAAATAGATAGTGATTTTAATGAAGGATTATGGGCACATAAAAGTGAGATTACCAAAATTATTATCCAAGATGAATTAAGTGACATAGAAGGAAGCAATATAGAAAAGTATGAGATAGCTAGTGAAGATAGCGTTGGTCAAGTAGTATCTTATTATGATCCAAATCAAAAAATAGCCTATATTCAAGGAGATGGAGGAATAGCACTTAATCCTAACAGTTCTTATTTATTTTCTGGGTTTAGTAATTTAACTGCGATAGAAGGATTAGAACTTTTAGATACTTCCCATGTAACCAATATGTCTTCTATGTTTAGTAATAGTCAAATAGAAAATTTAGATTTAAATAGTTGGGATACTTCTAATGTAACCAATATGTCTTTTATGTTTAAGAGTAGTCAAATAGAAACTTTAGATTTAAATAGTTGGGATACTTCTAATGTAACCAATATGAATTCTATGTTCGATACTTGTCAAGTAGGCACTTTAAATATTAGCGATTGGGATACTTCTAATGTAATTTATATTTCTGCTATGTTTAAAAATATTCAAGTAGAAACTTTAGATTTAAATAATTGGGATATTTCTCATGTATTAAGTATGGATACGATGTTTAGTTATAGCCAAATTACTAATTTAAATATTAGTGATTGGGATACTAGCCATGTAACCAGTATGTATGGTATGTTTAGTAATAGCCAAATTCAAAATTTAGATATTAGTAATTGGGATACTGGTAGTGTAACTGATATGGCTCACATGTTTTTATCCAGCCAAATTACTAATTTAGATTTAAGTAAATGGGATACTTCTCATGTAACTGCAATGTATGAAATGTTTCTTTCTAGCGCATTAGAAACTTTGGATTTAAGCAATTGGGATACATCAAAGGTACAACGTGCAAATAACATGTTTTCTGGTTGTTCGAAATTAGTTCATTTAAAATTAAATAAATTGGATATTTCTAGTATGAATGATATTTCTTATGGATTTCGTTCTTGTGGTCAATTAACTACTACTATTAATATCTATGGATTTTCTTCTAATGTTAATTATCGTGATATGTTCGCTCATACTGCTACAGCAGAGGGTGCTAAAATTGTAGTAAACTATACGAAAGAAAATAAGGAATTAGTAGAACAGATGGTTCAAACTGCTGGTAATGACAATGTAGTACTTGGAAAAGAAATAAAATAGAGAGTTTGCATTTATTTATAAAAAAGAGATTTCATTGATAAATTTCTTTTTTTTGTTTTAATTTTATACGTTTTACTGTATAATCTTACTAGGAAGTGATATTATGGACGGAAAAGAACTACGAGAAATAACTTCTCGAGATGTAGATTTTGCACAGTGGTATACAGATATTTGTAAGAAAGCCGAATTAATTGATTATTCTAGTGTTAAAGGTTGTATGATTATTAGACCTTATGGATATGCTATATGGGAAAACATTCAAAAAGAGTTAGATAGAAGATTTAAGGAAACTGGACATCAGAATGTTGCGATGCCTTTATTTATTTCTGAATCCTTATTACAAAAAGAAAAAGATCATGTTGAAGGTTTTGCTCCAGAGGTAGCATGGGTTACTCATGGTGGACAAGAAGAATTACCAGAAAGATTATGTGTTCGTCCTACTAGCGAAACTTTATTTTGTGAGCATTATGCTAATATTGTAAAAAGTTATCGTGATTTACCAAAATTATATAATCAGTGGTGTAGTGTAGTACGTTGGGAAAAGACAACCCGTCCTTTTTTAAGAAGCCGTGAATTTTTATGGCAAGAGGGGCATACAGTTCATGCAACCAGTGAAGAAGCTAAGGAAGAAACTTTAAAAATGTTAAATATCTATGCTGACTTTTGTGAAGAAATTTTAGCGATTCCAGTCATTAAGGGAGAGAAAACTCCTAAAGAAAAGTTTGCAGGAGCTGAAAATACTTATACGATTGAAGCACTTATGTATAATGGAATAGCTCTTCAATCTGGAACAAGTCATTACTTTGGTAATAATTTTGCAAAAGCCTTTCATATGACATTTATGGATAAAGATAATCAAGAAAAATATATGTATCAAACTTCTTGGGGAATGTCTACTCGTATTATTGGTGCTTTAATTATGACTCATAGTGATGATCATGGATTAGTTCTTCCTCCTAATATTGCACCAACGAAAGTTGCCATAATTCCAATTGGTAAAAATAATACTGAAGTACTTGAAAAAAGTTATGACATTGCACGTAATTTAAAATTAGAGGGTATTAGTTGTAGTATTGATGATAGTGACAAATCTCCTGGATATCGATTTGCTGAATGTGAAATGAGAGGTATTCCTATTCGTATTGAATTGGGTCCTAGAGATTTAGAAAATAATACTTGTATCTTGGTTAGAAGAGATACTTTGGAAAAGATTGAAATTTCTTTAGATCATGTGGTAGAGGAAATTATTAAATTATTATTAGAAATTCAAAATAGTATGTATTTAAAAGCTAAAATCCGTCGCGATGATATGACAAAATCGGTTCTTACTTTAGAGGAAATGAAAGCTTTATCAGAAAGAGAAAATGGTTTCATTAAAGCTTATTGGTGTGGGAAGAGAGAATGTGAAGAAAAAATCAAAGAAGAAACAGGAATTACTTCACGTTGTATTCCTTTTGATGGAGATAATCAGGATGGTAAATGTTGTGTTTGTGGAGAAGATGCAACACATTTAGTTTATTGGGGAAAACAATATTAGAAAGGCTCAAATGAAAAGTTAAATTTCAGAAAGTAACAAGAAACGGAATTTGTAAGACTAAATTGTAGTTTTATAGAAAGTTTTAAAGGAATTAAACTATCATGTATATAAAATTTAATGTTTCAAAGCACACAAAAAAGTATTAGATCTAATTTTATGCAAAACTAAATTTCAGAATCTAATATTATATGGTTCATATTTATAGATAGTTATTTTATCATTTAGTAAGCAAAAGCACAAGAATGCTTTTGCCAAATAATATTATAAATATGTGGTTTAGTCAAGGATCTTCGATGAACTCACTATCGTTCGTCCTTGACTAAATTTATTGAAAGACTAAATTTCATTTCTTTATCTTTGAACGCAATTTACTTTTTCATTTAACACAATATTAGAAAGTCCAAATTAGGACTTTTTTTTCTATCTAAAACAAGATATAATATTTATAAAATAGGAGGGGAATATGCTAGGAAAGATTATTGAAATTTTGGAAAATTCTATTTTGTTACAGTTATCGAATGATTTTAATATCACGAGTCCTATTATGAATAAATATGTCATGGTTGATGATGAACATCATAAAATTATTGGGGAAATTGTTAACGTTAAAGCACAGGTTGTATCTATTAATTTATTAGGCGAAATTATCAACCAACAATTTATATTTGGATTGATTGCAAAACCTTCTTTATCTGCAAATGTATATTTATTAACAGATGAAGCCACTTCTATTATTATTGGTATGCAACAGGATTCTAATCATCAGGAATTATATATTGGTAACAGTCCTATTTATCAAAGCGTAAAAATTGGTGCAAATGTCAATCAACTTTTCAGTAATCATTTTTCTATTCTTGGTTCTACTGGTAGTGGGAAAAGTAGTAGTTTTGCGAGAATCATTCAAAATCTGTTTAGTATGCAAAGTCATGTTGCTTATTATGCTAATATTTTCCTTTTTGATGCCTATGGTGAATATCATAATGCTTTTCAATCTATTTCTAATATCAATCCTAATATTTCTTTTAAAACGTATACTACTGATTTAACATCTGGAAGTGAAATCATTCGTATTCCAGTTTGGTTATTAGGGGTAGATGAACTTGCTTTATTATTAGGTGTAGAAAAACATGCTCAATTACCTATTTTAGAAAAAACCATGAAATTAGTAAATGTTTTTGCTAGAGCAGAGGAAGAAGTCATTAAACATAAAAATGATATTATAGCACGTGCCCTTTTAGATATTTTAAGTAGTGGTCGAACTTCTACACAAATTCGTGATCAAATTTTATCTATTTTATCTACTTATCATACCTCTCAATTAAATTTAAATACCGAAATTGTACAGCCTGGTTATACTAGGACATTAAGACAGTGTTTAATGATTGATTCTACAGGTAAGATTCGAGATATTGATGTGATTATGAATGTAATTCAAGAATTTTTGGATGATAGTTTAGAATTAAGCATGCCAAATGGTTCTTTTGCTTATACCTTAGAAGATATTGAAAAGGCCTTAGAATTTGCTTTAATTAGTGAAGGTATTTTAAAAAGTGATAAAATATATGATGAGAACAATCTATTAAAAGTACGTCTCCATTCTTTAATTCATAGTGATAATTTAGAATTTTTTAAATATCCTGGCTTTGTGACAAGAGAAGAATATATTAGACGTTTATTAACTACTTCAGCTGGTAAAAAGGCTCAAATTATCAATTTTAATATTAATTATATCGATGATAATTTTGCGAAGGTGATTACTAAGATTTATTCTAAATTATTATTTGATTATGCTAAATCTTTAACACACCGTGCTAGTATTTCTTTTCATATTATTTTGGAAGAAGCACATCGTTATGTTCAAAATGATAATGATAATTATTTGTTGGGTTATAATATTTTTGAAAGAATTACCAAAGAAGGAAGAAAATATGGCGTTTTATTAGGATTAATTTGTCAAAGACCTAGTGAATTATCTAAAACTTGTGTATCACAATGTAGTAATTTTTTAATTTTTAAGATTATATATCCTGATGATATTGAATATGTCTATAAGATGATTCCTAATATTACTCATGAAATTGTTAATCAATTTAAGATATTACCACCTGGTCATTGTATTGCCTTTGGTACTGCTTTTAAAATGCCTATTATGATTAAATTGAATATGCCAAATCCTACCCCTAATAGTAATAGTTGCGATATTAGTAAAATTTGGTTTTTAGAAGTTAAAAAATAGAAAAAGATTACTTAGTGAATCTTTTTTCTTTTTTTCGACATTTTTTTTAAGTCCTAGGTTATACGATAGTAGTGGTGATGATATGAAAATGAATCTTTTGGTCCCTATTATTTGTGCTGTTTTATTAGGATATTTATGTGCTTCCTTTATTTTTAACCAGTATGGCGTTGCCAGTTTTACTTTTCAAGAAAAAGGGGATGTCTATTTTTTACAGTGTGGTAGTTATAATACGGAAGAAGCAAGTAGTCAACCGATTCAGGGAGTCGATGAAAAAATTACTGTGAAACAGGGGGGAAAGTACTATTCCTATATTGGTATGACTAGTGATATGGAAATCGCTGAAACGATTAAAAATTTATATAATCAAAAAGGGGTAGATATTTATATTAAAGAGGTCCATTTAGAAAATGAAGATTTTTTAAATGAATTAACTCAATATGATGTTTTGTTAGAAAGTAGTGATACTTTAGAAGAAATTAATTCTGTTTTAAAAACAATTTTAGCTACTTATGATGAAATTATCTTGAATTCTTAGTTATTTTTGAAATTTTATAAATAATATTACTAGGTGAAGATATGAAAGTAAAAGATATTCCTCAAATGGAAAGACCTAGGGAAAGGTTAATTGAATATGGAAAAGAAAATCTATCTAATGAAGAACTTTTATCCATTATTTTGAAATCAGGTAATGGAAAAAAATCAGTAAAAGAAATTAGTTTAGATCTTTTAAATGAATTTGGTGGGATTGAAAATTTAAAAGATGCTACGAAAGAACAACTTCAAAAGATTAAAGGTATTGGACTAGTACAAGCTTTAACGATTTTAAGTGTGATTGAAATTGGTAAAAGAATTTTTGTCAATGCGAGTAGTAAGGACAAAATGATATTGAACACTTCCAGTAGTATTTATCAATATATGAAATACCAATTATTAGATAAAAAACAGGAATACTTTTATTGCTTGTATTTAAATACGAAAAAAGAGTTAATAGAAAGGAAACTTTTGTTTATGGGAACAGTAAATCGTAGTGTTGTTCATCCTAGAGAAGTATTTAAGCATGCTTATTTGTGTAGTGCGTCAGGAATTGTTTGTATTCATAATCATCCGAGTGGTGATGTATTACCAAGTCAGGAAGATATTAGACTTACCAATTCTTTAGTAGAACTAGGATATGTGAATGGGATTCCTATATTAGATCATATTATTATGGGAAATGATCAATATTATAGTTTTTATGAAGAAGGAAAAATTATCAATCTATAATGTAGGGTGGTGAGTACTTTGCGAAAAAAGAATTGGAAAAAGAAGAAACCTTTTTTGAAGATTGGAATTTTAATTGCTTGTTTTTTCTTGCTGTGTTTCCTTGCAAATAGAAGTGGTAATTATAGTAAGATTGAAAAATATTTTAAAGATTTTGGGTATCGATTAGAAAGTTTTTTCATTCCTAAAGTCTCTATGCATGATGAAGAAATAATAGAGGGAATTAATCGTGAATTAGAAGAAGAAAATCAAGAATTATTAAACATGTTAAAATTAGATACTTCTTCCTATCATTTGATGTATGCAACGGTTATCAAAAGGAATATTGAATGGTACCAAGAACTTACCATTGATAAGGGAGAACAAGATGGTATTCATGTAGATATGGCAGTTATTTCTAATCATGGTTTGATTGGTAAAATTGTCAAGACTACAGATCATTTTAGTATTGTGAAGCTTTTAAGTGCTAACCAGAAAGATATGAAAGTGGCAGTAGATGTCAAAAATGATCAGGAAACTTTTCACGGTATTATTGATGGCTATTTATTAGATGAACAGGTAATTCAAGTAAATAATCTTAGTAAAAATAGTAATATTGAAGTCGGTGATTTTGTATATACGAATGGACTTGGTGGTATTTATCCATCGGGAATTTATGTGGGTAAGGTTGTTGAAGTTACTTATGATCATTTAGGTTTAAGTAAAATGGCTAAAGTGAAACCAGATCTTTCTTATGACAAACTTCGCTATGTTAGTATTGTTGATAGGGGGGAATTAAATTGATTTTAATTTTTATTCTTTCTTTTTATTTGGATTCTTTATTTCATTATTATCTTCCTTTTTTACCTAGCAATTTTACTTATTTTCAGCCTTTTTTATTTGTAAGTAGTGTCATTTTATATCTTATCTTATTTTATTCTAAAAAGAACATTGTCTATCAAATATTACTAAGCGGCCTATTTTATGATCTTTTTTTGGGAAGTGTTCCTTTTTTTTATTTCTTTTTGTTTTTGTTTCTCTATTTAGAAATTTCTTTTATCAAAGATAGAATTAATTCTTATATTTTTACGGACTTTGTGCTTTTTACGATTAGTTTTATTAGTTTTTTTCTGGTAAGAAATTTCATTTTAGGAGAAGTTTATCACAGTACTTATTCTTTTTCCTTCTTCTTCATGTCAATTTTACACTATTTGCCACTCAATCTTTTATTTGGAATGATTTTCTATTTCTTTTTAGGTATAAAGAATAAAAAAGCATAATAAGAATTATTAGGTGATCCAAATGGAAGAATATAAATCAGTCCAAAAATATTTTGCGAAAAATAAACAAAAACATCTTCTTTCGAAAAAAAATGCTTTTCCGATTGTTAATAAAATTTTATTATCAACTATCTTACTACTCGTCTGTTTATGTTTTGTAAAAGTAAATTCTAATTTTAAAGATTGGATTGATAAGAATGTATATCATACCAATATTTCTTTTGCTAAAATCAATCAGACTTATGAAAAATATTTTGGTAGTATTTTTCCTCTTTCTTCATTAGATGTAGATACCAATCCTGTATTTCATGAACAGTTAATTTATAATCAGAAAGAATCTTATAAAGAAGGAGTGAAACTCACAGTGGGAGCTAATTATTTAGTTCCGATATTAGAAAGTGGTATTGTTGTCTTTATGGGAGATAAAGATAATTATGGAAAAACCATTATTATTCAACAAGTAAATGGAATTGATTTATGGTATGTGGGGGTAGAAAATAGTAATCTTAAAATTTATGATTATGTGGAAAAAGGGGATCTGCTAGGAGAGGTAATTAGTGGTGAGATGTATTTATATTATCAAAAAGCAGGAGAATTTTTAGATTATCAAGAATATCTTAGCTAAAATTTATTTTCATCCCTTATTTTATCTTTTTACTTTTCTTAGTTTTTGTACTGGTCATTTCCGTAATTTTTTTGCTTTTACTGTATTAATTATAGTCCATGAATTTGGACATTTCTTAACAGGAAAAATGCTTCATTTTCCAGTAGAGCGAATTGAAATTTATCCATATGGTGGATGTAGCAAATTTCAATATGATATTAATGTTCTGCTTTGGAAAGAATGGCTTGTATTAATCATGGGGCCTTTGGTACAGTGTTTATTTGTTTTTCTTATTTGGTTCTTCAAAATCGATGTTCCTCTTTATTTTTATCATTATCATATCTTTATTTTAATCTTTAATCTACTACCTATTTATCCTTTAGATGGAGGTAGATTCGTTCATTTATTGTTCGCTATGATTTTTTCGTATTATCATAGTCTACAACTGATTTACTATTTTAGTTTTTTTTGTTATTGTAGCATTTTTCTTTGGATTCTTATTTTTCATCATAACTTATTATTCTTTTCTATTTTTCTTTTACTAGGCATCAAACTTTATAAAGAAATCTGTCAAGCAGACTATTATTTTCAGAAATTTTTAATGGAACGATATCTTTATACTTATTCTTTTTCTAAAGCCAAAACCATTCATACTTTTCAACAAATGAAAAGAGATTACTTGCATTATTTTGTCAAAAAAGATAGGATTTACACTGAAAAGAAAGTGTTAAGTGATTACTTCTTAGATCAAGAAAATGTATATTTCTGTCAAGAAAATTGACGAAATACAGAATTCCTCTTAAAATGAAAATTGTAAGGTAATATTACAGTTAGGGGGATTTAGAAGTGTTAAATAAAAAAGACAAAAAGAATATTATTCTTATCATTGTTGCCTTGATTTTAATATTGGTAGTATTTATTCTTATACGCGGATGTAATCATTCTGATGTAGAAGAAAATAATCCAAATAATCAAGAACCACCTGTTGTTAATCCTGATGATCATCCAGTAGAAGGGGATTCTTCTATACCAAAGGAAGATAATACAAGTCAAACGGTTGTTAGTCAACAAACTTCTCAAGAAGAGGTTCCAGAAGTAGAAGAACTTTATCCAGAAATTGATTTGGATATTACAGATTATGTTGTTTCTTTTGGAGAAGACTTTGAATTACCAAAATTAGATGAATTTGATCAAAATGGTAATCCATTATTGATTACAATGTCATATCAATTCCGTGCTATCGATAGTATAGAATTTATTCCTGTTTTGGATTTTTCAACAGATCGTATAGGTACTTATATAATTACTTATTATGTTGAAAATATTAAACATTATATCAGTGAAATAGATATCTATGTCGATGTTGTTGATGATTCAAGTCCAGTTATTTTAGGAATGGTTCCTGAAGTTGATGAATATGGAAATGTAGTAGACTATACACCAATTTCTAGTGGTAGTTTTATCAATCATAGCCTAGTATTCCAGTTTGAGGATAATGATGAAATTTTCTTTGCAGAATACTATAATGCAAAATTAGATAATACGATTCCAGGAGATACTATGGAACAGGAAGCTATGCCTACTGTTGTTCCTATTGAAGATATTACTAACTTCACATTGAGTGAAGAAGGAGAATATCATATTCGTGCTTACGATAGAAGTGGTAATTGTATAGAGTTTATCGTAACCATCGATTATACTAGACCAGAAGTAGAAATGATTACTTATCAACAAAATTCAGATCATTCTATCTTAGTAACTATTGCATTTAATGAAGCTGTTTTACCAGTTGCTGGTTGGGAACTTTCAGAAGATCAAAAAGTATTAACTAAAATTTACTATGATGAAGTAGATGACGAAGTTATGGTTACGGATTTAGCTGGAAATGAACTAATAGAATCTATTTGGATTCAATATGAGTTCCCAACGGATCCAGATGATCAAAATGGTCAAAATAATCTAGATAATCAAGAACATCAAAATGATGATGATAACCAAGATACTGAAGATAATGGAAATCATCAAGATAATGAAGAAAATGTAACGATTGATGTTCAAGTTTTACAAAATGATCAAGTAACAAATAGTAGAAATTTAAATCGCAATGATGGTGCAATCAAAGTTTATGTTGATGGACAAGTAGAGATTACTTATACATTAGATGATGGTGAGATTGTATCTTATGAGAATGGTACAGAACTGACCGAAGATGGTTTCTATCATTTTACCATTACTGATGGAACCAATGTAGTTGATTTAGAATTTTCTATTAGTTCCATGGGAATTACAGACTAATTATTTATCATTTCCATAAGTTTTATAGGTAAGTTTGAAAAACTTACCTTTTTTCTTTGAAAAATCTATTTTATTTTTTTTACTTCTGTGATACAATTACTTATAGTATAAGATATGGAGGAAAAACAATGGCATTTGATGGTATGAAAAAATTTTTTGGAGTAGTAGAAGAAAATACTCCAGCGACTGAAGGAGAGGAATCATTTTATGATGTGTCTATGCAGGAAGCACAAGTAAATGCTGAAATGGGTAGTAATAAAATGATTCTATTTGAGCCACGTGCTTATTCTGAAAGTACACAAATTACTGATTATTTAAAAAAGAGAAATACAGTTGTTGTGAATTTAAAAAGAGTAACTCCTGATCAAGCAAAGAGAATTATTGATTTTTTAACGGGTAGTTTGTATGCAATGAATGGTAATTTACAGAAGTTAGGAGGAGGTATTTTCTTATGTGCTCCTAATAATGTTAATATCGAAGGAAAAATAACTGACGATACTAGTAAATCTACAAAGGGAAAAAGAGAAGATAAAGAAGAGGAAGAATTTAACTGGTAGTATTTTGATTTAGTTGAGGTGGATGATGAAAAAATTTAGTAAGGAGTTTAATGGTTATAATAAGCAAGAAGTAAATGATTTTCTAAATGATGTAATTACACAAACTGAAAAAGTGTTACAGAGATTAGAACAGCAACAAAAAGAAATTGCTACCTTAAAAAGTCAAATCATCCATTATCAAGATATTGAAAAAAGTTTAAATCTAGCTTTAAGTCATGCTCAAGAAGTTGGGGAAGACATTCGCAAAATGGCTAAAAATGAAGCCAAAATGATTGTTGATGAAGCCAATCGAAATGCTAATCGGATTGTGAATGATGCTTTAATTCGCAGTGAAAAAATTGAATTGAAGAATCAAAACATGGAACATAATTTGCGAATTTTTAAAAACAGACTTCGTGCTATTGTTGAACAGCAGTTAGAAGTTATCGATGAGATTGAAATATTGGAAGTTGAAGAATAAGTCAAATTTGATTTATTCTCATTTCTTTTTTTATGAAATGGGAGTGGTAGTGTGAAAAGTGAAATTAGAAAGGTTATTAAAAACAGTAAATTTTTGTTTGCCATGAAATTTTTAATTTCTATTGTATTAAGAGGCTCTTTATTAATTATTCCTTTTTTCTATAGTTATGCCGTAGAAGAAATTACCAATCATAATTTAAATCAAGCCTATTTATTAGTCCTTTTTTTACTGATTGTAACGGCTGTTTATTATCTTTCCGAAATGATCAATGATTTTGCTTACGAAAAATTATATTATAAACTATATATGGGATTAACAAAACTCGGACTAAAAATTACTGAAAATAATTCTATTCATAGTTTATCTAGAATTCCACTAGGTCAATATAATAGTATGATGACCGATGATATCAATGTGATTTCGGACTGTTATGCATCTGTTCCTATGGCAGTAGCGAGAGTTATAGAATTAAGCTTTATTTTTTACTATTTCTTTTCTGTTAATACGATTGTAGGAATTCTTTCTTTAATCATATCACTAGTAGTATTAATTACTCTTTACTTTGGAAATCGGAAAGTAAATGATATTAATATTCAAAATAAAGCTAGTCACGATCAAAGATTAGGAATTTTACAGGAATATTTTTTAGGAATGAAAGAAGTGAAAGGATTTCGCTTATTTCATTCTATTAATCAGCGTATCCATAAAAGTTATGAAACTTATTTAAATTGGTATACTAGGTATGGTTTATTTAAAGTGATTGTCAAATATGGTGCGTTAGCTATTGTAGATCTTTCCAAAGTCGTATTTTTATTTTACGGATTTACTCTAGCTTATCAAAATAAAATGTCATTAGCTGTGATTTTAATGGTATATAGTTATTTTGAAAAATTAACTACTTGCTTTACAGGATTGTTAGACTTTAATAATCAATATCAAAATTCAGTAGTAGCAACAGTAAGATTTTCTAAATTAAAAGAATTTTCTCATGAAGAAGAAATGAAAGAAAATCCAAAAATGATTGGTAGAGGTGTGATTGAATTTCACGATGTTTTATATGGAAATCGCGAAGATCCTATTTTAAATCACTTTACTGCTCATATTAATAGTCATAGTATTACGGTTATTACTGGTGCAACTGGTGCTGGGAAAACAGGGGTTATTGATTTGTTACTGAAATTAAATAAACAACATGAAGGAATGATTACTATAGATAAAGTTGATATTAATGAATATGCGGATGATATTTATTTTGCTAGTGTAGCAGCTGTTCGAAAAAATCCTAGTTTTTTTCATATGTCCATTCGTGATAATCTAGAAATATTAGAGCCTGATTTTGAGAAAATTGTTGCTGTCTGTCAAGAAATTGGAGTGCATGATGATATTATGAGATTAGTCAATGGTTACGATACCATTATTTCCGAAAGTGCTTCTAATATTACGAATGATATTAAATATCTATTATCCATTGCACGTGTAATTTTAAAAAATCCTATGATATTATTATTTGATGAAACTTTAAATGCTTTTCCTAAAGAAGTAGATTTGAAACTCATGGACTATTTCAAAAAAACAAAGGGAAGACATAATGTTATTATTATTTCGAAAGAAAAACATGTAATTGAGGAAGCAGATCAAGTTATCTTTATGGAAAAGGGTAGTGTCACCATTTCCGGTAAACATGAAGCAATGCTTTTAAAAAATGAAGCGTATCAAAAATATTTTAATGAACTATAGAATTTATTTATTGAAATTCTAATTTTTATATGATATAGTAATAACTAGTAAAAACAAGTGCGAAAGACGAAATAATGAAAAATGGTTAGAGAGTTCTTTGGTTGGTGAAAAAAGAATCCATTCAAAATTATTTAGATCACTTTTAAGATTGTGCTTTATGGATAAGATAAAGTCGGAAAATTCCGTTATCAATTATGAGTGGATAGATTTTCTATCAATTAAGGTGGTACCACGATCATTCGTCCTTATGCGAATGGTCGTTTTTTTATGAAAGGGTGAAAATATGATCATACAAATTCTATTGTTAATCATTGGCTTTGTGGTGTTAATAAAAGGCGCAGACATCTTTGTAGATGGTGCTAGTCACTTGGCTAGAAATTTTAATATTTCGAAAATGTTAATAGGTCTTACGATTGTTGCTTTTGGAACCAGTGCACCAGAATTTGCAGTTAGTATTCAATCAATTCTTGCTGGTAGTGGTGAGATTGTACTTGGAAATGTTGTAGGTAGTAATATCTTAAATATTTTATTAATTTTAGGTAGTGCTAGTTTGGTTCATGATTTAAGAGTTACCAATAATACCGTTAAAAAAGAATTACCAATTACTTTATTACTAACTAGTTTATTAGTTGTTTTAATGAGTGATCAGTTTATTAATCATCAAGAAAATCTTTTAACACGTGGTGATGGTATTACTTTACTATTATTTTTCTTGGTATTTATCTATTATTTAATTTCTATGATGCGAAATAAAATAGATGAAGTAGATGAAGATGAAACCGTTTATCCTTTATGGAAATCTATTCTTTATACGGTTTTAGGAATCATTGCGATTATAGTTGGTAGTAATTTTGTTGTTGATAGTGCAACTTTTATTGCATCAGCAATTGGTGTCAGTGAAAGAATTATTGGTTTAACGATTATTGCTTTAGGTACTTCTTTACCAGAATTAGTGACTAGTGTTGTTGCTACTAAAAAAGGAGAATATGATATTGCGATTGGAAATGTAGTAGGAAGTAATATCTTTAATATCGGTATGGTTTTAGGAATTCCAATTGCTTTATTTGGAGAAATATCAGTAGGTACCTTCAGTGTTATCGATTTAGGATTTTTATTTGCATCTGCATTTCTATTATTTGCTTTTTCAGCAAACGATTATAAAATTAGAAAATATGAAGGAATTTTTCTACTACTAATGTTTCTAATTTATTACACAATGATTTTAATTTAGGAGGAAAAGTCAAATGGAAAATATAAAATTTGAAATTACAGAACAAGATATTATTCAATATTTAAAACTTCATCGCTATGATAAGTTCATTCGTTATCATGAAGCATTATTCGTTCAATATATGAGAGAACAGCAAAAATTTACTAGTGAATCTATCGAAATTTTAACGAACAAGTATCCAATATTGGAAGGATATCATACTTCTTCAGAAAGTTTTCTTCAGTTTGCTACTTACTTACATCATTTTCATCATTTAGATTTTAGTGGGATTGGACATATTTTAATTCCTGCTATGAAATATTATGGACAGGATATTGTAACTAGAAATTTATTATATACTAATATGTGTATGATAGCCGATCAAATGGCAATACCTATCCTATCACCTGATCAAGTGATTGATGCAACTTTAGATGATTATAGAATTTGTGGACAGATAGATGGAAATAATCAGATATTTCATATTAAAATGGGTAAAGAATATTGTCGACATACATTATCTGGTTATCAAGAATTTTATGTAGAAAATAAAGTAAAAAAAATACAGAAAATAATGATTAATTAAAGATTATGATTGAATATTAGAAAGGGTGTCATTTATGTTTAAAGAATTAGAAAAAGAAAAAAATAGTGTTTTAGAAGAAAAAAGAATGAATCATTTCCTAAAGGATGATATTCTAAATAAATCCATTGAAAAGGGAAAAGATTACTTCGTATTTTTTGATGGTCCAGCTACTGCAAATGGAATGCCTGGAATTCATCATATGCTTGCTAAATTATTAAAGGATTGTTTTTGTAAGTATAAAACGATGCAAGGATATAAAGTCATTCGTAAAGTAGGTTGGGATACTCATGGATTACCTGTTGAAGTACAAGTAGAAAAAGAACTTGGATTTAATGGTAAGACCGATATTGAAAAATACGGAATTAAAGAGTTCAATGAAAAATGTCGTGAAAGTGTCTGGAAAAATGAAAAAGCTTTTCGTGATTTTACCAATAAAATGGGTCAATTTATCGATCTAGAACATCCTTATATTACTTATGATAACAACTATATTGAAACTGAATGGTGGATTTTAAAGAAGTTCTTTGAAGAAGGATTAATCTATGATGGATTAAAGATTTTACCATACTGTCCTCGATGTGGAACAGGACTTGCTAGTCATGAAGTTGCTCAAGGATATAAAGAAATTAGTGTAAATACGGTAACGGTTCCTTTTAAATTAAAGGATGAAGAAAATACTTATCTTTTGATTTGGACAACGACTCCTTGGACTTTAATGTCAAATGTTGCTGCTTGTGTTAATCCTAATGAAAAATATATTAAATGTCTATCAAAAGGATACAATTTTATTGTTGCTGAAAAACTTGCTCATAAAGTATTAGGAGATGACTTTGAAGTCGTTTCCGAATATCTTGGTAAAGATTTAGAATATCGGGAATATGAACAATTTTTACCATTCTTAAAAGTGAATAAAAAAGCTTTCTATATTACTTGTGCTGATTATGTAACGATGGAAGATGGAACTGGTATTGTTCATATTGCACCTGCTTTTGGACAAGACGATTATGAAGTAGGATTAAAATATGATTTACCAATGTTAAATCCAGTTGATGAAAATGGATGTTATACGGAAGGACCTTGGAAGGGTAGACTGGTTGTAGATTCAGAACTTGAATTAGAAATTATTAAATATCTAGCAAGTGAAGATAAATTATTTAAAAAACAGAAAATGGAACATAATTATCCACATTGTTGGAGATGTAAAACACCACTTGTTTATTATTCTAAACCTAGTTTATATATTAAAACGACTGCTTTGAAAGACAAAATTATCGAAGCAAATAATACGGTTCATTGGTATCCAGATTACGTAGGAGAAAAACGTTTTGGAAATTGGCTTGAAAATATGAATGATTGGGCTATTTCTAGAAATCGTTATTGGGGTACTCCTATTCCATTATGGAGATGTAGTTGTGGTCATGATGAAATGATTGGTTCTCGTAAAGAATTAGTTGAAAAAGCAATCGAAGATATCGATGAGACCATTGAACTTCATCGACCATATGTAGATGAAATTCATATTAAGTGTCCAGAGTGTGGCAAAGAAATGACTCGTGTAAAAGAAGTAATGGATTGTTGGTTTGATAGTGGGGCTATGCCTTTTGCTCAATATCATTATCCATTTGAGAATCAAGAATTATTTGAGAAACAATTCCCAGCTGATTTCATTAGCGAAGGTATTGATCAGACTCGTGGATGGTTCTATTCTTTACTCGTTATTTCTACCTTTGTCAAAGGATGTAGTCCTTATAAAAATGTTTTAGTTAATGATTTACTTCTAGATAAGTTTGGACAAAAGATGCATAAATCAAAGGGAAATGCTGTTGAACCATTTAGTATTTTAGATACTTATGGAGCAGACCCTACTAGATTTTATATGTTATATACTTCTCCAGTTTGGACACCTCTTAAGTTCGATGAAGAAGGAATCAAAGAAGTACAGTCTAAATTCTTTAATACTTTAAAAAATACTTATACTTTCTTCCAGATGTATGCAAATACTGATGATATTGATCCTAAAACTTTCCAAGTACCTTATGATGAATTAGAAGAAATTGATAAATGGTTACTTTCTAAATACAATAAATTAGTCAAATATATGACGGCTGCTATGGAAGAATATGACTTAAATAAAGCTGTCAAATTAGTAAATAATTTCGTAAATGAAGACTTATCTAATTGGTACATTAGAAGAAATAGAAGAAGATTCTGGGGTAGTACCTTAGATACTAGTAAAAAGGCTGTTTACCAAACTACTTATCAAGTATTAGAAGGAGTATGTCGATTAATTGCTCCTATTGTCCCATTTATTTCTGATGAAATTTATACTAATTTAACTAATGAAGAATCTGTTCATTTAGCATCTTATCCTACTTATGAAGAAGATAAGATTCATGAGAAAATCGAACGTCGTATGGATTTAGTAAGAGATTTAATTTCTTTGGGTAGAAATGCTAGAGAAGAAGCTAAAATTAAAGTTAGACAACCAATTAGTGAAGCTATTATCGATGGTAAAAATGAAGAACTTATCTCTGATTTAGTCGATTTAATAAAAGAGGAACTAAACGTAAAAAAAGTTATCTTTGCTTCTAACTTATCCGAATATATGAATTTTGAAGTAAAACCTAACTTTAAGATTTGTGGTAAGATGTTTGGACCTCATATGAAAGAATTCCAAGAGAAGTTAACACAATTATCTGAAGATGATATTGCTACTCTAGAAAATAATGGAACCATTAAATTAGAAGTGGATAACGAAGAAGTAGAAGTAGTTTCTGAAATGGTTGAAATTAGAGTATCTTCTAAAGAGGGATTTAATGCAAGTCATGAAGGAAATCATTTTATGGTGTTAAATACTACTTTGACAGAAGAATTAATTTCTGAAGGAATTGTACGTGAATTTATTAGTAAAGTTCAAAATTTAAGAAAAGCTAAAGATTTCCAAATTACGGATCGCATTAAGATTTATTATTCTGAAAATCCTGAATTTGAAAATGCTATTTCTAATTACATGGATGTAATTCAAAAAGAAACTCTTGCTGTAGAATTCGTTAAGAAAGAATTGGATGTAGAAACTACTAATTTAAATGGTATTGATATTCAATTCGATGTTGAAAAAATCTAATTTTTGGTTACGTTCATCAAAATCATTTGTCTATAGAAACCTGTTTTTTACAGAAAATTGTTTATTTTGCTCAAATTCAAAAGTAAACGCAACTTTTTAAGGTTAAATGCAACTTAAAGTATGATGACAAGTTAGTAACAA
>CANQBE010000020.1 GCA_947589515.1 uncultured Bacilli bacterium | reverse complement strand
TTGGAGGAGTTAGCGATGAATGAAGCATTCTTATTTGATTATGATCATGAGAAAGTGATGAAAAAGACAGAAAATTCAATTCGGGAAGAATCTTATGGTAAAGGATTTAATAAAGGTTTAACACAAGGTAAAGAAGAGGGTATAGTGGAAGGTTCCAGGGAAAAACAAATTGAGATAGCAAAAGCCATGCTAGCAAAACAAATTGATATGAAAATTATTTCTGAATGTACGGGGTTATCAGTTGAAGAACTAAACTCTTTTTAGATTAAAAATTATAGTTGGTGATTATTTTGAAAAAGACTATTATTCTTATATTACTGTTATTATTTTTACCTTTTTCTGTTTTTGCTTTGGACATTGAATCTTCTAATATGATTTTATATAATTTAAATGAAGATAAAATGATTGATTCTAAAAATGAAGAAGAACGTATTTCTATTGCTAGTATGACTAAAATTATGACTACGTTAGTAGCAATCGATCATATTAAAGATTTAGATGATACTATAACTTTAACTAGTAAGGTATTTTTGGGTTTACGAGAAGCTAATGCATCTGTTGCTGGATTTCGTTTAGGGCAAAAAGTTACTTATCGTGATTTATTGTATGGTGTACTTTTGCCTAGTGGAGCAGATGCTGCTAATGCTTTGGCTATATTTTTAGCAGGTGGCGAAAAAGAATTTGTTGTATGGATGAATGAAAAAGCAAAAGCATTGGGTTTAGAAAATACTCATTTTGAAAATACAACTGGTCTAGATAAAGAAGGTCATTATTCTACTGTAAAAGATGTTGCTACCATGTTAAAAGAAGCCTTAAAAAATGATATTTTTAAACAAATCTTTGAAAGTAAATCTTATCAAGTTAGCGATAAGAGTATGACATTATATTCTACATTAAGTACTTCTTTAACTCGATATCGTTTAAAAGCAGATTATATTTTGGGTGGTAAAACAGGATATACTTATGATGCCGGTAGATGTTTAGCAAGTATTGCTTATGATAATCAACATGATATTTATTATTTATTAGTTACAGCAAGGGCTCCTCTTACCACAGCATATTATCACTTAACTGATGCTATTAAAATCTATGATTATTACTTCGAAAATTATGGATATCAAAAATTAGTTGCTAGTGGTGATACATTTGTTACTCTAAAAACGAAATTTTCGAAGGAAAAAGACTATAATATTTCTGCATCTGAAGACTTTGTATGGTATCTTAATAATGACTATAATAAGGATGATGTTACTTATCAATATCATGGTATTGAAACTATTACACCTTTTATGAAAGAAGGAAAAACTTTAGGAACTGTTGATATTTATTATCAAAATGAAAAAATTGGTACTGTTGATATTACATTAGATCATTCTATTCCTTTTTCCTTTCTATCCTTTTTATTGGAATATATTTGGATCGTTGTTTTATTCTTAGCATTTTGTTTTCTATTTATCATAAAGGTAATATTTTTCCGTAAAAAGAAAGTTTCTAGGTAATCACCTATTGTTTGGTAGTTCATATATTATATAGAGGAGGAAAATATGAACTACGATTATCATTATGGAAATCAATTCTATAATTATTATGACCCATTGGGAATTAAAAGTGTAGAATACGAAATCATGGCTCCAGAACAATCTCAACCACAACAACCAGGAATGGAATATTTAATGAATCCCAGACCAATTTTTGATAATCCTAATTACTGTGGAAGTGGAAAATTAAAGGATAAAGTAGCTATTATTACTGGAGGAGATAGTGGATTAGGAAGAGCAGCTGCTGTAGCATTTGCGAAAGAAGGGGCTAAATTAGTAATCCCTTATTATAATGAACATATTGATGCTAAGGAAACCAAGGAATATATTGAAAACTTAGGGGGAGAATGTATCCTTTTAAGCGGTGATATTACGGATAAAAATTTCTGTAAAAAAATTGTGGATGTTACTTTAAATACTTTTGGAAAAATAGATATTTTAGTTAATAATGCAGGGGTGCAATATCAACAAGATGAATTAACTAGTATTAGTGATGAACAGTTTGATTGGACAATGAAAGTTAATGTATATGGTATGTTTTATTTAACGAAAGCGGTATTACCTTATTTAAAATCAGGTGCTTCTATCATTAATTTAACTTCTGTTACTACTTTTTATGGAGATCCACAATTAATTGATTATGTTACTACAAAAGGAGCTATCGTTGGCTTTACTAGAGCTTTGGCTAGAAATCTTGCTTTAAAGAATATTCGAGTTAATGCTATTGCTCCAGGATTTTTCTGGACACCACTACAACCAGCATGTTGGGTAAAAGAAAAAATTCCATCTTTAGGTGCAGATGCTGCAATGGCACGAGGTGCTATGCCTTATGAACTTGCTCCAACTTTCGTTTTCTTAGCTAGTGATGATTCTAGCTATATGACAGGTCAAGTAATTCACAATAATGGTGGACAAATCATGGGATAATTCATAAGAAATAATTGATGTTATAATTGTTATGATAAGGTAGGAAGTATTATTTATGAAAAAATTAAAAGATCAATTGTGTAAAATATATAGTATTTATGATATGTTATTTGCTACTATTACTTTTATTCTTTTTCTTGTTGCTCTCTTTATTACAAGATTAGATGATTGGAATTATCGATATCTGATTCTTTTATTATGGCTACTTCCATTTTTATGCTATTTTATAATCATTATTATTACTAATAAGCAGGTAAAACATCAAATTGTTAAACGAGTGGCCTCAATATTTTCTATTTTGTTAGCATTGGCTATTATTCCGTATTATTTGTTAGTTGTTTTCGAGACTATTTTTATAGAAATGGATCATCCTATCAAAAATATTAAATATTATCATGATTATGTCCATAGTGAATATTTATTAAATGTGTTTCCAAGCGATGTTCCTAATGATGTAGAATATGTTCAACTTATAGACAGTCCTGGCTTACTGCAGGCTTCTGATATTTTAGCATTATATTACATTGATTCTCAATTAAATATTGACGAATTTGATTATCAATATAGTGAAAAAGCTGAATGGATTGGATATAAGAAAGATTATTCAGTAAAAAAGGGATTATTATCTAGTTTATCTTCATTAACTCCAATTGAACATGTGGATGAAGATAATTTTAAAATTTATTTAATAGATGGTTCCTGCGATAATTCAGAATATTGTAATTATGGTCAATTTTTATTAGTTGCAGTCAATGAAGAAACTAAAGAAGTTCTTTATAAGTCAGAAAGTTGGTAAGAATTCACTATTTGACAATATTTAGATAAATACACAAAAACTTTTCTTTGTTGGAAAAGTTTTTTTTATGAAAAAATTGGATAAAACCATTTCTATAAGATAGTAATCATGAAATATAGTGTAAATTAACTGTATTTACATGATATATACGTTCATATTTTATTAATCTGTTAAAAATATTCTTGACTTATATTATATTATGTATTATATTCTAATTGTATTACTTGATATAGTACAATTAAAACAAAAAAAGAGAGGTATAGTATGAAAAGAGAATTAAATTCAAAACATAAAATCTTATATATTGTGTTGTCAGTAATATTTATTGTAATTATTGTTGTTTTTGGAATAATGCGAATTAGAAATTATATAAATGAGAAAAAAGAACAGGCTCTGATTGATAGAACAGTATTTCAGAGACAGATTATGGAAAAGGATGATGGTTGGTATTATTTTCTAGATTTTAATAGAACAGAACCTGAAATAGGACAATACCAATATTATTATAGTTTTAGTGGATGTAATTTAAAATATGAGACTTTGGACTATAGTTACGCTTTGGTAACTGATATACAAACGGGTGAAGTTTTACAGACAATACCAAATACTCCACCTTCTTTAGCCACTTGCCATATTTCCCAAAATGGTACTAATGGAAAGACAGTAGCTGAAGAAACAGCACAAATTAATACATTTTTAAAGAAAAAGCAGTTTCATGAAAAAATTACTTTAGAGGATTTAAGTGAGATGAAATTTGAAAATCTTGATTCCAATGATATTGTGACTTTATGGAATCAATTTGATGAAAAAAACTATTTTCATTATAAAGATTTTGGACCATATTCTAATTTTGCAGTTTGTAATTATATGAAAAATGATTCTAGTAACAATTATTTTCAAGTAGGTGTAATCATGGGATTTGGTTTTATCAAAGAGATTAGAATTGATTATATCAATGAAAATGGCGAATATTTAACTGATAAAATGGAAAACCAAACAGCAAGTAAAGAAGAACAACAACTTTATCAAAATATTCAAAAGATTGAAAATGCAGTGATTGGACAACAATCTTTTGCGGTAGAAGATAGCTATCCTGATTTAAAAGCAAATAGCTTTTATACACCATTATTTGATCTATTAAATCAATATGAGGCTAAAAAATAATGAATGAGAGAGGTATAGTATGAAAAGAGAATTAAATTCAAAACATAAAATTTTATATGTTGTATTGTTAGTAATATTTATTGTAATTATCATTGTTTTTGGTGCAATGAAAATCATGAATTATTTAGATGATAAAAGATTGCAAGGATTGAATGATTCAATAATTTATCAAAGACAGATTATGAAGAAAGATGATGGATGGTATTATTTTTTAGAGAGGGGTAGAAAGGGAACTAAGGTTGATGACTATAAATATTTTTATAGTTTTAATGGATGTAATTTAAAATATGAGACTTTGGACTATAGTTATACTATTGTAGATGATTTGCAAACTGGTGAAATTTTACAAACAATTCCAAAAACTCCACCTACTTTATCGGCTTATCGTCGTTCCAAAGATGGAAAAGAAGAGAAACCTATTTCTAATGAAGTAGAAAAAATTAATAAATTTTTAGAAAGAAAGCAGTTTCATGAACAACTTACTTTAGAAGATTTAAGTGAAATGAAATTTGAAAATATTGATCCCAATGACATTATTACTTTGTGGAATCAATTTGATGATAGTAAATATTTGCATCAAAATGAATTTGGATCATATCCTAATTTAGCAGCTTGCAATTATATGAAAAATGATTCTAGCAAAAGTTATTTTCAAGTAGGTGTCATCATGGGATTTGGTTTTATCAAAGAGATTAGAATTGATTATGTCAATGAAAAGAGAGAATATTTAACTGATAAAATTAAAAATCAAACAGCAAGTGGGGAAGAACAACAACTTTATCAAAATATTAAAAAGATTGAAAATGCAGTGATTGAAAAACAATCTTTTGCGGTAGAAGATAGCTATCCTGATTTAAACGCAAATAGCTTTTATACACCATTATTTGATCTACTAAATCAATATGAAGCAAAAAAATAGGGGAAGTATATATGATTCAATGTAATAGTATTTCTAAAACTTATGATAATCCTATTTTCCAACATTTTTCTTATCATTTTGAAGAAACAGGTTTTTATGTTTTATATGGAGCAAGTGGAAGTGGGAAAACAACATTATTACAGATTTTATTAGGAATTACTCCTTTTGAAGGAAGTATTCTATATGGAAATAAGGAATACCGCAATCAAGTTGTTTTTGATGAAGTGCAGGAACAAATTGCTTATATTTCCCAAGATAATTATTTTATTGATTATCTTACAATGGAAGAAAATATTAAATTAGAAACTAAAAAAGAAAAGAAATTCATCGTAAATACTGCAAAATTATTAAAGATAGAAAACCTTCTTGATAAATTACCAAATCAATTATCCGGAGGAGAAAAACAAAGATTTGCTATCCTAGGGAATCTTTTAAAGGATAAGAAAATATTTTTAATGGATGAACCAACTTCTAGTTTGGATCAAAATAATAAAAAAATTATTTTTGAAATTATTCACAAATTAAAAGATAAAGTCTTGGTGATTTGTGCAACTCATGATGAAATGGTATTTGAATATACAAATAATATTATTGATTTTAATCACCTTGAGCAATATCAAATGATAAAAGAAAATCATTCTACTTTTCCATTAGGAAAACAACATTTTTTTTCTATTTCTTCTTGTTTCCTTTTATTTCAAAGTTTATGGCAACAAGTAAAAAGAAATTCTAAAAAGGTATCATTTTTGTATATTCTTATTTTTACTTTATCATTATTACTTTGCTTTGCTTGTACTGACTTTCAATCCAAATTATTTTCTAGTTTAGTAAATGTTTATCATACCAATGCAATTCAAATAGATTGTTCTATCGATACAGAAAATTATTGTCAAGACATTTTATCACAATATGATGTATCAGAAGTTGTTTATCATTATGTAAGAAATATTCCTACTAGTGAAGGGGTAGATGGTTCTATTGTAAAAGATGATTTCAATTATGAATTAAAAATTTTATCCTTACCAACTAAAGAAAAAGATTTATATCAGATTCAAGATAAATTATTATATGGAACTTACTTTTCTAATCAAAACCAAATCATTGTTGGCTATCAAGAAGCCTTAGAACTAGCAGAAAAGTATCATGTAGAATTAGATAAATTAATTGGAAGAACAGAAGTATTTATTTTACCAGATGGTGAAGATACTTTCGAAATAGTAGGCATTTTAAAACCATTAGATCAAGAAACCGCCTATTATTTTCAATCTATTTTAGGTATTTATACTTTTGATAATTACTATTATGTAAATGGAAGTTATTTAAAAAAATATTTATATGATGATATTTTAGGCGAACAAGAATTAAATCCAGGAACTCGTTCTACTGCTTTAACAGTTTTCTTTAAAAATAAATATAGTTTTCTAGATTTTTATCGTAATTACGAAAATAAGAATTTACAAGATGATTCTATACGAATTTATAATCCTGTTAGTAATTTTGTTGAGTATGAATTAAATATGGAAACTGTTAAAATTATTTGTTTCAGTATTAGTGTTACCTTTTTAATTCTAGCCATGATTTTCTACTTACAAATTCATAAAACACAAAATACTTATACAGATCATTATTATTGTATTTATCAATATTATGGATATAGTCACAGAGAAATTAAATATGCAAGTATTGGTTATTTTGTTACTTATATTATCTTTTTATTAATTCTTTCTGTAGCATGTTCTAGTATTCTTTCTATGATTATTAATCAAATCGTTGTTTGGAAACATCTTCTTCCATTCCCAATATTCGTAGTAGATGGAAAGTGGATTTGCTTCTTAATGCTAATTTTAGGATTTGTTGCGATGTTAGAAGGGATCTATTTAAATTACATTCGTAAGAAAGATGGTTGGTATCAAATGTTGAAAGAGAAAAGTGATTTATTATGATTGAATTAAGAAAAATTACTAAAAAATATGATCATGTAGTATTAGATCATGTTAATTTAACTTTAAAAGAAGGCAATATCTATATTTTAAAAGGAATTAGTGGAAGTGGGAAAACAACATTATTTAATATCTTAGCTGGATTGGATAGTAATTATGATGGTAAATATCTATGGAATAACAAAGATGTAAAAGAGATGTCTATTAAAGAACAAATTAAAACAGTAAATCAAATTTCTTATGTCTTTCAAAAAAGTTATTTGTTTCAAAAACTAACAATTCAAGAAAATTTATTATTTATCAAAAATGATTTGGAATTAGTTCAAAAATATGCGAAACAATTTCAGGTAGAACATTTATTAAATCAAAAACCAGAATACTTATCTGGTGGAGAGAAACAGAGAATTGCTTTCATTCGTGCTTTACTATTAGATAGTAAAATCATTTTACTAGATGAACCTACTTCTTCTTTAGATCCAAAAAATTCGGAACTATTTGTAACTTTTTTAAATCAAATCGAAAGACAAGATAAGATTATTTTTATTGCAACCCATAAAAATATTTATGATAGAATTGCGAACCAAATAATTCGGATTGAGTATGGAAAAATTAAAATTGAAAAGAATGAATTAGTTTCTCAAGAAGTAGAAAAAGAGACAAAAGAAATTATTAAAAAAGAAAATACTTGGAAAAATGATTTATTATTTGCTTTGAAAAGAAAAAAGAAAAGATTGATATTATGTCTACTTGCAACGATTTTATTTCTTCTTATTTTATGTTCTATTTCTTTAGTATTCAATTTTAAAAGAGAATACTTGAAAGTAAAATCAGAATCTTATCCCTTACATGTTATGTCTATTTTTAAAACAGATATGAATCGTTTAGAAGCGTTTATTGAAAAGGAATATGACGATTATCAGATTGAAGAAGAAAATTATAAGGCATATATTTTATTAGATGAAGAAGATTGCATTTTGACAGATCCTTCAATTTTACAGTATGGAACTTATCCTAAAAATGATTCTGAAGTTATTGTAAATGAAGAATTTGTAAGCAGTGTATTTCCACAATTAGAATTTTCTTCGGTTCTAGGAAAATCCATTACTTTAGAAAATTACCAATTTACTATTTCAGGTATTATTTTTAGTGGAGAATATGAAGATTACCATGTCTATCAGAATAATGCTTATTATAAAGAAATAGGAATTTTACATAAAGATTATATTAGTCCTGCAGTATTTGTACCTTATCAAAAAATGAAAGAAATCGGAACCAAACATGAAAATCAATATACTGTAATTACTATTTCTAAAGAGAAATCTTTAGATTTTTATGAAAATATAAATTCTTTAGAAGACGATTGGCTACAATATAATTTACCATGGGAGAATATGTTATCCAATGAATATTCTTCCATTTATGCTATTCTGTTCCTTTTTGGGATTATTTTAATCTTTTCGATGTTTTTCATTTTCTTATTTGTAGTGAATAAAATCACTTTAGAATTATCTTATCGTCAAAGAGAATTTGGATATCTACAACTATTTCGTGTCAAACAAAAAAGAATTCTAAGAATTTATTTGATAGATTATCTATTGGAAATTCTAGTAGCCATTCTGTTAGGAATTCTTCTTTATCATCTTTTAGCTTTTATTTTATATATAAAATGGCATCTTAGTTTCTTTTTACCACTTACTGTTTGGGTAATCATAATTGGTATTTTATTTCTTTACTTTTATTTTTTAGTAAAATTACCAATTTCTAAATATTTAAAAAAAGATATTTTAGAATTAATTCATCATTAGAATAGAGATGATATATCAAAATTTGTTAAGAATATTGGCACTTCTTATTATTTTACTTTAAATATTGATAATAATTATTTTCCATAATCATTTTGCTCATATTCATTCGATTTTGTACTACTTGCTTCATATAAGAAACATAGTTTTCATCTACTTCTTTTCCCTCTTTTAAGATAAATTGATTGGAAGAAGAAAAATATGTTCCATAATCGCTAACCCAACTTCTATTTTCAAAAATAGCAAGTCCTGGTTCCGTACTTAAAATATCCTTTCCAATTATTACTCTAGAGTCATAGTCAATTCCAAATAAATTATAAAGGGTTGGTAAGACATCAATTTGGCTTCCTACTTTATCAATTTCTGTTTTTTCTATTTCACTATTCCATAAGATAAAATTACTTTTATTTACTTCTACTACACTATCTTTTTGGTAGTTTGATAGTTCATTAATCTCATCCATAGATAAATAATAAGGATAATGATCTCCTACTAAAGCAATTACTGTATCTTCTAATACACCTGCTTCTTCTAATTTTTGAATTAATAATTCTAATGCGCGGTCTAATTCAATTTGCGTAGCTAGGTATGCTTTTACTTTTTCACTATATGGTAAATTTTCTACTTGTTTTCTTCTTTTAGTAGCAATAAAGTTTCCTGACCAGTCATAATTTCCGTGACCACTTACTGTTACATAATATGTGAAAAAAGGTTTTTCTTCTTGATTCGATAGATAATCAGCAGCTGTAACATTAATCATGTCAATATCACTAGCAGGCCAATGATTACAGTCCATTAGTTTTTCTAATCCATTTCTACAACCTTTAAAATTGTGGAATCCTAAAGACAATAAATACTGATTTCGATTTTGGAAATAAATGCTATTATCATGATAAGCAAAGGTTTGATATCCTTTTTGTTCAAAACTAGTGGCAATTCCAAATGGAAAACTATTTTTTCCGCTTTTCCAAGGAGAAAGAAATCCTGATGTTGCAACCATTCCTGTTAATTCTTGAAATTCGCCACCAATCGTGCTGCTAATGGTAGGGGTATAAAAATTGTTGAACACAAAGCCATTATGAACTAATTTATATAAAGTTGGTGTTAACTCTTCACTTATGGCAATTTCATTAAATGATTCTGCCATAAATAAAATTAAATTTTTTCCTTGAAACATACCTGTGTATTTATTTTTTAAGGTTCCTTTTTCATTTTTAAAATATTCCTGCATAGTACGGATATTTGAATTTGTGGCATTTTGTATCAAAGTATCAAAATCATAATCTAAATATTGGGAATCATAGACTATTTCTTGTTCTAAAGAATCCTGATTTTCTGGATTAGATAAATCAAAATGAATTTTTTCGTTAAAACCAAATAATGTTCTTTTAACATCTAAAGATAAACTACTTAAAACACCCATTTTTTGAATTGTTAATTCCATATTATTCACTTCATAAAACAATTCATATTCTTCTTGTTTTGGTAGATAAAGTAGTAAATGAAAATTAGAAAAACAGAAGATTCCAAAAACAATATAAAAATAGGCTTCTATCCAGTTTGCTTTTAAAATAGGGATTTTCTTATAGAAAATAATAGCTAGAACAGTTGGTAAAAAGAAGAAGATAATTCCTAAAAAATTATGTAAAATTAATTGTATGCCATCTTTCGTAAATTCTAAAACTTGTCCTGTTGCTGATAATAAAGAAAAGTTAAAATAAAAACCAAACATTTTATAAACATAAAATTCAATACTAAACCAAAGTCCTAATAAAAATAAATTCATAATTATAAAAATTCTTTGCATTTTTTTAGGTAAAAATACTGTCATTAGAGTAAAAAGGCAAGCAATACACATACTAGAAAAGATTATAAAAAAGATTCCTTTTTGGAAAATAGAATGTCCTGTTAGAATTTGAAAACTAAATTCCAAAAATAGATTGGCAAAAAAATATAAAAATAATAGATAAATTTTTTTGAAACGAGTTACTTCCATTTCTATTACCACCATTATAATTATTATAGCATATATTTCAAAAAATATAAGAAATTTACATCATAAGATTTTTTTCTGCAGAAACTAGAAATAAAGGTAGTCGTAATTGGATGAAACCCTATCGACTCTTCTTGTTTGGTTTATTAAATAGTGTTAAAATATATGATTGAAATTTTAATTCTAGACATAAATTATAGAAAGTTTCCTTATTTGAAAGCCAAAATTATGATGATCAAAGGTATTTATCATCAGTTTTTGGGCTTCCCAACGCTATTTGATATTGAATCGTTACAAACTTATTTCATTTTGCATGATTATTACTCTTGATATTTACAATATAAATAAAATTTTTGAATCAACTATAGAGGTGATTTGTCTAATAAATTCTCACACCTTTATTTTTTTCATCCTTATTTTTATATTATATTCTATTTTTAATATATAACAAATCAATATTTTTTTGTAAAGAAGTTCAATCAAAATTAGTTGAATTCTTTTACTCAATCTTATATTCTTTATTTTAATTTTATTTCATCTTATTGAAGTAAACTCATATATTATTTTTTTTTCACTATCTAATATTAATAACGTAAATGATTCTGATTCATGACCTTTTTCTTTTTTTGTTTTATATAAATAATAATTATTTTCAGAACAATCCAATATCTGTTCAATATTAATATTATTATCAAATGATTGTTTACCATCATTACTCAATCCATTAAAAAAAGATTGAAGTATTTCTCTAATAGTATCAATGTTTTCGGATTGAATAGTTTCAAAATGATTTATTTTAATTGTTTGAGAAACTTTTTTTGAATTAGATAAAGTTAAAATTGATATACGATCGCCATTTCTAAAAAAATCTTCAAAAATAATATTATTTTCTTTTATACTTGGAAGATAGATATTCCAGTTAACAAATACTTCAATACTTTTACCATATAACACAAATATAATAATAAAAAATGGTATCAGTAGTATTAATAATTTCTTTTTCATTTCTTCGACTCCTTAAGTATTATTATATCACATTTTAATTTTGAACCAATTTAAACCAATAGAATATAGAATTGTAAGATAAACTATTTTAGAGTTACCATTGCCAAAATGTGTAAAAATTGTATTTCCTTGTATTCTTTTGGAAATAATGCTAAAATATATTATCGAAATCGTGACTTTAAGAGGAGGAATTCTATGTTTCATTTAGTTTCTAAATATAAGCCTAGTGGAGATCAACCTCAAGCAATCGAAAAATTAGTAGATGGTATTCATGATGGTAAAAAGTATCAAGTTTTATTAGGAGCAACCGGAACAGGAAAAACATTTACAATCGCCAATGTAATTCAAAAAGTTAATAAACCTACTTTAGTTCTTGCTCATAATAAAACACTTGCTGGACAATTATATAGTGAACTTAAAGAACTCTTTCCGGAAAATCATGTCTGCTATTTTGTTAGTTATTATGATTATTATCAACCAGAAGCTTATGTTCCATCTACAGATACCTATATTGAAAAAGATTCTTCTATTAACGATGAAATAGATGAACTTCGTCATTATGCAACTAGTTCCTTATTATCTTATGATGATGTTATTGTGGTAGCAAGTGTTAGTTGTATCTATGGTATTGGAGAAGTCGAAGAATATAAAAACAAAATGTTAAGTTTAGGGGTCGGAGATCATGTAGAAAGAAATACCATCATGACGAAATTAGTGGAAATGATGTATGAAAGAAATGATTTTGATTTTAAACGTGGAACATTTAGAGTAAAAGGTGATGTTTTAGAAATTATTCCTACCAATCAAAATTCGAAAGGATATCGCATTGAATTCTTTGGTGATGAAATTGATCGTATTAGTGAAATTGATACTTTAACTGGCGTAGTTCTTCAAAATAAAAAGACTATTAGTATTTTCCCTGCTAGTCACTTTGTTACTAGTGATGAAAAATTGATTGAAGCAGTTAAAAGAATTAAATTAGAACTGGCTGATCGTATCCAGTATTTTAAAGATAATCATAAATTAATCCCTGCAGAAAGAATTGAACAGCGGACTAATTATGATATTGAAATGTTACAAGAAACAGGATTTTGTCGTGGAATTGAAAATTATTCTAGACACATGGCACTGCGTGGTGAAGGGGAAACACCAACTACTTTAATGGACTTTTTTCCAAAAGATTATCTCTTAGTAGTAGATGAATCTCATGTAACCCTACCTCAAGTAAGGGGAATGTATAATGGTGATCGAGCTCGTAAAATGAACTTAGTAGAATATGGATTTCGATTACCTAGTGCTCTTGATAACCGTCCTTTAAAATTCGATGAATTTGAACATAAAATCAATCAGGTAATTTGTGTATCAGCAACTCCTGGTGATTTTGAACTAGAACAAACGAACCATACTTACATTGAACAGATTATTCGTCCAACAGGATTATTAGATCCAACGATTGAAGTTAGACCTAGTGAGGGGCAAATTGATGATTTAGTTGGTGAAATTAAAGATCGTATTGAAAAAAATGAAAGAGCACTTATTACTACTTTAACGATTCGTATGGCAGAAGAATTAACGAATTATTTAAAAGATATCGATATTAAAGTTGCTTATTTGCATAGTGAAGTCAAAACTTTGGAGAGAATGAAGATTATTCGAGACTTACGTTTAGGAAAATATGATTGTATTGTCGGAATTAATTTACTTCGTGAAGGTTTAGATATTCCTGAAGTTAGTTTGATTGCGATATTAGATGCCGATAAAGAGGGATTTTTACGAAGTGAAAGGAGTTTAATTCAAACGATTGGACGTTGTGCTAGAAATGCAAATGGACACTGTATTATGTATGCAGATAAAATGACAGAAAGTATGGAAAATGCCATTCATGAAACCATGCGTCGTCGTAGCATTCAAGAAAAATATAATGAAGAACATGGTATTATTCCAGAAACGATTCATAAAGAAATTCGAGATTTAATTAGTAATGTAGAAGAAGAAAAAGATAATCCAAAACCAAAGAAAACAAATCAAAAAGAATTATTAAAAATGATTGAAGAATTAGAAGCAGAAATGAAGCAAGCAGCCAAAGACTTAGACTTTGAACGGGCAATGGAATTAAGAGATGCTTTATTTGAATTAAAGGCTGAATTATCATGAAAAAGTTTAAAAAAATCTATATAGAAATTACGAATATCTGTAATTTATCCTGTTCTTTTTGTAGTCAAGATCATCGAATTAAGGAAACTATTTCGTTAGAAAAAATGGAAATGATTCTGCAAAAAATTAATGATTATACGGATTACATTTATCTTCATGTTAAAGGGGAACCTCTTCTTCATCCTAAATTAAAAGAGATTTTAGATTTATGTAGTAAGTATCATAAACAAGTAAATATTACGACAAATGGTACTTTAGTAAAGGATAGATGTCAGGTATTACAGCATCCAGCTATTAGACAAATTAATCTTTCTTTGCATAGTGAAAATCAAAAAAAGAATTACTTGGATGAAATCTTTGAAACAGTGGATATCTTAAAGAACAAAATTATTATTTATCGGTTTTGGACTATGGATGATAACAGATTGAATCCAAAATCCACTGAAATTGTGAATAACATTATTCGTTATTATCAGTTATCCCCAGAATTTGTGGAAAAATTAAAATTAGAAAACCATATCAAAATTAGAGAAAACTTATACATTGATAAAAAGAATGAATTTATATGGCCAAATATAGAAAATGATTACTTTCATGATACAGGGTACTGTTATGCCTTAAAAGATCAGTTAGCCATTTTAGTAGATGGAACGGTAGTACCATGTTGCTTAGATAGTGATGGGATTATTTCATTAGGAAATATTTATGAAGAGACTTTAGCAGAAATTATTCATAGCAATCGATATCAGAAGATCAGAGAAGGTTTCTGTAATCGAAAAATAGTAGAAGATTTATGCAAACACTGCAGTTTTAAAGATAATTTATTGACAAATACCCATTCGATGTATTAAAATAAATCTCCAGTTATTGATAAAGGGGGATGAAATATGGGATTACATTATCATGTGGGAATTGCTCATGTCGAAACGATTAATTTCGATGTTTATGAAAATGAGTCACCAGTGGAATCTAAAGTAGTTGTTTTAAAATTAGAAGGAACTGATCAAAATCATTTACCAAAGTATCGTCCTTTACGAAAATATAAAGAATATTATAAAGTAGATAAAATAGAACCAATCTCAGGTATTATTAGTGATTATCAAATTAATCAACTCATTCAAAGAACTGGAAAACCTGAGGTACAACAATTATCGAGAAATCCTAACTAAATGATAGTTAGGATTTTTTATCTAAAAATATTCTATAAATTATTTGGAAATAGTGATATAATAACAGACGTAGAAAAGGTGATTATATGGATAAAATTATTATTAAAGGAGCTAGAGAAAATAATTTAAAAAACGTTGACTTGGAACTTCCTAAAAATAAATTAATTGTGATGACAGGAGTATCCGGAAGTGGAAAATCTTCTCTTGCTTTTGATACTATTTATGCAGAAGGTCAAAGAAGATATGTAGAAAGTCTGTCTGCTTATGCTAGACAATTTTTAGGAGGAACCGAAAAGCCAGATGTTGATTCCATTGAAGGATTATCTCCATCGATTAGTATCGATCAAAAGACAACTTCTAAAAATCCACGTTCTACTGTTGGAACGGTTACAGAAATTTATGATTATTTAAGACTTTTATTTGCGCGTATTGGTGTTCCTTATTGTCCTAATCACCATGTGCCAATTTCTTCTCAAAGTGTAGATGAAATTGTCGATAAAGTTATGGAAAATGAGATTGGTACAAAGTTAATTATTATGTCTCCTGTTGTTCATGGTGAAAAAGGAACTCATAAGGATTTATTTGATGATTTAAGAAAAGATGGTTATGTTAGAGTTCGTGTAAATGGAGAAACTTACGATTTAAGTGAAGAAATTAATCTAGAGAAAAATAAAAAAGATAATATTGATGTTATTATTGACCGAATTGTGCTAAAAGAAGACATTAGAAGTAGATTAGCAGAATCTATCGAAGGGGCAATTAAACTTTCTCATGGTAAAGTAGTCATTGATTATGTAGGACAAAAAGAAATCGTTTACTCTGAAAATTTTGCTTGTCCTTACTGTGATTTTTCCTTACCAGAATTAGAACCAAGAATGTTTAGTTTCAATGCTCCTTTTGGTTCTTGTCCTGACTGCAAAGGATTGGGTGTTAAATTGAAAATGGATCCTGATTTGGTAGTACCAGATGGTTCTAAAAGTCTAAATAATGGAGCAATTAAGACATTAACTGATGACCCAGAAGCGTTAGATTTTAAGAGATTAGAATGTCTATGTAAACATTATAAAATCGATATGAACAAGCCATTTGATAAACTTTCAAAACAACATCAAAATTATATATTATATGGTAGCGATGAAATTATTCATTTTCAATATCATTCTAAAAGTGGTAACTTATATAATCAAAAAGATTACTATGAGGGAATTATTAATAACTTGGAAAGAAGATATATGGAAACAAGTAGTACTTGGATTCGTGATTGGCTAGAAAATTATATGATGGAAACAGAATGTGAAACCTGTCATGGTGCTAGGCTACAAGATAGCGTTTTATCGGTTTTAATTGGTGGAAAGAATATTTATGCAGTAACTTGTATGAGTATCAAGCAATTAATTCCTTTCTTTCAAGAGTTAAAACTTACAGATTCTCAAAGAGAAATTTCCGATTTATTATTGAAGGAAATCTTAGCTAGGTTGACTTTTTTAAAGAATGTGGGATTGGAGTATTTAACCCTTAGTCGTTCTGCAGGAACTTTATCTGGTGGAGAAGCTCAAAGAATTCGCCTAGCTACTCAAATTGGTTCTAAATTAACAGGGGTTTTATATGTTTTAGATGAGCCAAGTATTGGATTACATCAGAAAGATAATGAGAAATTGATTCATTCTTTATTAGAAATGCGCGATTTAGGAAATACTTTGATTGTGGTAGAACATGATACGGATACGATGTTAGCCAGCGACTTTTTAGTTGATGTGGGTCCTGGAGCAGGTGAAAATGGTGGAGAGATTGTAGCATCTGGAACTCCTCAAGAAGTTATGCAAAATGAAAATAGTATCACTGGTCGATATTTAAGTGGGAAAGAATGTATTGAAATACCAAAAACAAGAAGAAAAGGTAATAAAAAGTATATTGAAGTGATAGGTGCTCAGGAAAATAACTTAAAAAATATTAATGTCAAATTTCCTCTTGGAACTTTTACTTGCGTTACAGGAGTATCTGGTAGTGGAAAAAGTAGTTTAGTGAATCAAATTTTATGCAATGCGGCTTATAGTAAAATTTATAAATCGAAAGTAAAACCTGGTAAGTTTAAAAAGATTACTGGTTTGGAAGAATTAGATAAAGTAGTAGAAATTTCTCAAAATCCTATTGGAAGAACTCCTCGTAGTAATCCTGCTACTTATACCGGCGTTTTTGATGAGATTAGAGATTTATTTACTACTACGAAAGAAGCAAAGATGTATGGCTTTGGAAAAGATCGTTTCTCTTTTAATGTAAAAGGAGGAAGATGTGAAGCTTGTCGTGGAGATGGAGTTAAGAAAATTGAAATGCATTTCTTACCGGATGTTTATATTCCTTGTGAAGTCTGCCATGGTACTAGGTATAATAGCGAGACTCTAAGAATAAAATATAAGGATAAGAATATTGCTGAAGTATTAGATATGCGTGTTAGTGAAGCATTAGAATTCTTTAGTAATGTTCCTAAAATCAAATCAAAATTACAGGTATTAGAGGATGTTGGAATTGGTTATATTAAGTTAGGTCAAAGTGCAACAACTCTATCAGGTGGAGAAGCAGGACGTGTAAAACTAGCTAAAGAATTACAGAAAAAGCCAACTGGAAAAACTTTATATATTATGGATGAACCAACTACTGGACTTCATTCTGCAGATATTAAGAGATTACTTGCAATTATTCAAAAAATAGTAGATAATAAAGATACAGTAATCGTAATCGAACATAACTTAGATGTTATTAAATGTGCTGATTATATTATTGACTTAGGTCCTACTGGTGGAGATGGTGGAGGACAAGTAATTGCGCTTGGAACACCTGAAGAAGTTGCTAAAGTAAAAGAATCAGCAACCGGAGAATTTTTAAAAAAAATATTATCATAAATAGGTGAGGTTATGAAAAAAAGTTTAAAAAATCATCTTGATCAATTATTAGATTGGATTTTTCACTTTGTTAGTTATGCTATTGTACTCATCTTTGTCGCAACTTTCTTTGATAGTTTTCAAATAGATGATACCCATCTTTATACCTATGGTATTTTGGCAACTTTGATTATTTTTCTGTTAAATAAAACAGTAAAGCCGTTACTTTTTCGTTTAACTTTGCCTTTAACTGGACTCACTTTAGGTTTATTTTATCCATTTATTAATGTCGTTATTTTGAAATTAACTGAATGGATATTGGGATCTCACTTTGAAATTCAAGGAATATGGACTGTATTTTTTATCGCTATTTTAATTTCCATCATGAATATCGTAATTGAAAATATTATTATTACGCCGATTATGAGGAGGATTAAGAAAAATGGATAGAGTGGCATTAGATTTAGGTTTTATTCAAATATATTGGTATTCCATCTTTATCTTTTTAGGAGTATTGTTTGCTGGAATCGTAATATTTAGGGAAGCTAAGAAACAAAAAATAAATCAAGATTTTATTGGTAATCTGATTTTTTATGGGGTTATTTTTGGATTGATTGGAGCAAGACTTTACTATGTTTTATTTAATTTAGATTACTATCTAAAATACCCAATTGAAATTTTTGAAATATGGAATGGTGGTCTTGCTATCCATGGTGGTCTTTTATTTGGACTGATTACTGTTATTTTATATACAATGAAGTATCATGCTAAGACTTTAAAAGTATTAGATATTTTAGTTGTAGGTTTAATATTAGGACAAGCTATTGGCAGATGGGGAAATTTCTTTAATGGTGAAGCATATGGTGCCATTACTACTTTAGAACATTTACAGCATTTGGGATTACCACAATTTATTATTGATGGTATGTATATTAATGGTGCTTATCGTCAGCCTGCTTTTTTATATGAGTCTATTTGGAATTTTACTGGTTTTATTGCTTTACTAATGGTTAGAAGATACAAGTATCTAAAAACTGGTCAATTAACAGGTGTATATTTGATATGGTATTCTGTTGGTAGATTCTTTATTGAGGGGATGCGAACAGATAGTTTAATGCTAGGAAATTTTAGAATGGCACAAATTGTATCTATTTTCTGTATTATTATAGGGATTATTATGTTAATTATCTGTAAAAAGGGTACTGGTACTCGATTTGATAATTTATATAAGGATAACGAGAAAAAGGAAATTTTATTTTAGGGGTTGGACATTGTGCGAGTAATTGATGGTGTATTAACAGCAGTAAAAAATGAAGATATTATAAATGGTACTTTTATATTTCCTGAAGGTGTTACCAGTATAGGAGACTCTGCTTTTAAATATTGTGATATCTTAACTTCAATCGTACTACCAGAAGGAATTACGAGTATAGGAAATTATGCTTTTGCTGGTTGTAGTTACCTAACTTCAATCGTACTACCAGAAGGAATTACGAGTATAGGAGAATCTGCTTTTTATGGTTGCCGCTCCTTAACTACAATCACACTACCAGAAGGAATTACCAGTATCGAAGACTCTGCTTTTTATGGTTGTAGGTCCTTAACCTCAGTTACATTACCCAAAGGCATTACGAATATAGGAAAAAGTGCTTTTTCTGATTGTACCTCCTTAGATTCCATTACTATACCAGAAGGAATTACCAGTATAGGAGAATCTGCTTTTTTTGAATGCATCTCCTTAAATTCAATCACACTACCAGAAGGAATTACCAGTATAGGATACTGTTCTTTTTCTGATTGTACATCTTTAACTACCATCACATTACCCGAAAGTATCACGAGTATACAAGCATTTGCTTTTGCTAATTGCTCGATCAAAAAACTTCATACACCATGGGGTAGTTGTAAAATAAATCATAATTCTACCCAGAAAATCATTCAAAATTATTTATATTTA
>CANQBE010000019.1 GCA_947589515.1 uncultured Bacilli bacterium | reverse complement strand
TAAAAAGATATAGTTTAGAAGAAGTAGAAGAGTTTACCAATCATCATGATATTTGCAATCAAAATATATACAAAAACTTAGTCATCAATGGATATGGAGAATATGGGGATAATACCAATTTTACATCATTCACATACAATAATGAAACCAACGATTTGAAAATCGATGTAACTAAGCGAGTAGATGTTTTTTCAAATATATACATCCCAATCGATGTCAACAAGAAGTATAATTACTCTATGGATGCCTATACAGACATGAAAAATGAAATTAACTTTATTGGATTAGCCGAATATGATTATGATAAACTTAGAGTGATAGCAAACAATGTTATGTATATTCCTAATACCTTAACGAAATTAACAAAAGATTTAAAAAATGGAGATAAAGTAGTCTATTTAGAAGATGTATCTAATTGGAATATAACATCATCAACATTAAGTTACCAAAGAGGCTTTATCTTTTGGAATTATAAAGACTCAACAGGATATCAATATCCACCATTAACTTATTCTAGAAATTATACGGGAGACATAGAAGAGTGGATAAATGAAAATTCGATAGATAAAGAAAATAGTACTATCATTTTAACAAAACCATGGAATGGAGGAACCTACCCCGTAGGCACCCAAGTTTCTCAAAAAAGTTCTGGTACTATATATAATTATTCATTGATAGATGTTAAATCATTGTCAAATAATTACCAAAATTATCATGCTACTATAACAGGAACTAACTATAATAATTCTTCATATACTTCTTTCCGCTTTCCAACCAAATATGTTAGTATTTTTGCTTCGTTAAACAATACCAGTGTATCTTCCACATTAACCTTACCATATACTTATATTAAAAATATTGTATTTGAAGAAATAGATGAGTAATAAGATTGTAAATAGAAAGTAAAATAAAAAAGAAAAGAATCTAAATCTAGATTTTTTTCTTTTTCAGTTATATAATAAAAATATAAATCCTAAATTACAGTGATTAAAAGAATTCAAATATGATTGATAACCTTATGAAATAAGGATTTTGATACATAGGAATTTTGTTTATAATTATTATTTAAAAGTTATGTATACCTTATTTTATAAGGTATTTTTTTTATTCTCTAGTTTTTAAACACTGTACTTAAAAACTGGAGGAAGTTATGAATAAGAAGAAAATTATTTATATGAGTTTATTAATATTAACAGTATTGTTAGTAACTAGTATTTATGTATCATACGGCTTCTTTACCAATAAACTAGAAGAACATGGAAAACTAAATATCATAGTAGGAACTCTAGATTATAAAATAAGTGAAAAGGAATTAGTAATTCCTAGTCATACCGCTAAGGAATTTAAAATAGAAGTAACTTCTTTAAATGATACCGATACCAAGTATGAATTATATTATCAGATAAGTAATGAAAATCCTAATGTAGAATTTGGATATGTAGAAGATACAGAAGATGAACCTAAAGGAGAAATCAAAAAGAATGCTAAAAAGGAAATTACTTTATATGTAAGGAATCATACAGAAAATGATCAAACGATTACTTTAGGAATAGAGGGAGGATTTTTAAATAATAATCTAGTATTAAAAAAAGGAAAATCTATCCCTAAGCTAGATTATAGTAAAGAAAAACAACAGTTATATACAATTATAGAAGAGGTAGAAAAGTATTCTAAAAATCATGAAGTAACCAAAACCACAACATTTACTTTACCCGAAGACAATAGTAAGTTAGCTCTAGCAGATAATACTTTAGAAGGAAATGTGTATATCAGAAAAGATGGCCAAATTGGATTCCAAGGCTTAAATAATAATAAATGTTTAGTAAAAAGATATAGTTTAGAAGAAGTAGAAGAGTTTACCAATCATCATGAGATCTGTAAACAAAATATATACAAAAACTTAGTCATCAATGGATATGGGGAATATGGAGATAATACCAATTTTCCAGATTTTATTTATAATCAGGAAACTAATGATTTTAAAATCGATGGTACAAAAACAATACAATCATTCTCACAATATATAATACCAGTAGATGTTAATAAGAAATATGATTATTCAATGGATGCATATACAGAACATGAAAATTCAGTTGATTATATTGGATTAGGCGAATATGATTATGATAAATTAATTATTCATGCACAAACTATAATGTATATTCCCAATACTTTAACTAGACTAACTCAAGATTTAAACAATGGAGATAGAGAAGTGCATTTAGAAGATGTAACTAATTGGAATGTAACATCAGCAACACCATACTATCAACGTGGCTTTATCTTTTGGAATTATAAAGATTCAACAGGATATCAATATCCACCATTAACATACTCACAAAATAATACTTGGACTACAGCATGGATGAATGAAAATTCCATAAATACAGAAACAAATACAATAAAACTAATTCAATCATGGAATGGAGGTACTTATCCAGCAGGAACTCAAGTTTCTCAAAAAAGTGCTGGCGCTGCTTATAATTATTCTTTAGTCAATGGTAAATTATCTACAAATAATTACCAAAATTATCATGCTACCATAACGGGAGCAAAGAATTCTTCACATTTTTCTTTTCGTATTCCAACCAAATATGTTAGTATTTTAACTATGTTTAATAATACAAGTATATCATCAGATTTAAAACCACCATATGCCTATATCAGAAATATCGTATTTGAAGAAGTAGATGAGTAATTAGATTGTAAATAGAAAGTAAACTGAAAAAGAAAAGAATCTAAATCTAGATTTTTTTCTTTTTCAGTTATATAATAAAATTATAGTTATACAATAAAAAACCTAAATTTAAATACTTAAAAGAATTGAAATATTGTTTATATCCTTATAAAATATGGAATTTTATAAACAATATTTTTTTGATTGTGATAAGATTAAAATTCAATATCCGTGATTCAATAAGGTATTTTTCCTATTCTCTAGTTTTAAATTATTTAACTTAAAAACTGGAGGAAGTTATGAATAAAAAGAAAATTATTTATATGAGTTTATTGATTTTAACAGTATTGTTAGTAACAAGTATTTACGTATCATATGGCTTTTTTACCAATAAATTAGAAGAACATGGAAAACTAAATATTGTAGTAGGAACTCTAGATTATAAATTAAGTGAAAAGGAATTAGTAATTCCTAGTCATACTGCTAAGGCATTTAAAATAGAAGTAACTTCTTTAAACGATACGGATACCAAGTATGAAGTATATTATCAGATAAGTAAAGAGAATTCTGATTTAACATTTGGATATGTAGAAGATACCATGGATGATCCTAAAGGAGAAATCAAAAAGAAGGCTAAAAAGGAAATTACTTTATATGTAAGAAATCATACAGAGAATGATCAAACCATCACTCTAGGAGTAGAAGGGGGATTTTTCAACAATGATTTATCACTAAGTAAAGGAAAATCAATTCCAAAACTAGATTATAGTAAAGAAAAACAGCAGTTATATACAATTATAGAAGAAGTAGAAAAGTATTCTAAAAATAATGAAGTAACCCAAACAACAACATTTATTTTACCTGAAGAAAATAGTAAGTTAGCTCTAGCAGATAATACTTTAGAAGGAAATGTGTATATCAGAAAAGATGGCCAAATTGGATTTCAAGGATTAAATAATAATAAATGTTTAGTAAAAAGATACAGTTTAGAAGAAGTAGAAGAGTTTACCAATCATCACGAGATTTGCAATCAAAATATATACAAAAACCTAGTCATCAATGGCTATGGAGAATATGGAGATAATACCAATTTTCCAGATTTTATTTATAATAAAGAAACTAACGATTTTAAAATTGATGTAAAAACGACCAAAAACATTTTTTCAGGTGCCTATATCTCAGTAGATGTTAATAAGAAATATGATTATTCCATGGATGCCTATACAGAACATGAAAATTCAATTGATTATATTGGACTATATGAATATGATTATGATAAGTTAATTATTCATGCACAAAATATAGTGTATATTCCTAATACTTTAACTAGACTAACTCAAGATTTAAACAATGGAGATAAAGTAGTTTATTTAGAGGATATATCTAATTGGAACATAACATCAGCAACACCATACTATCAACGTGGCTTTATCTTTTGGAATTATAAAGATTCATCAGGATATCAATATCCACCATTAACATATTCACAAAATAATACTGGGACTATAGCATGGATAAATGAAAATTCGATAGATAAAGAAAATAATACTATCACTTTAACAAAACCATGGGATGGTGGTATTTACCCAGCAGGAACTCAAGTTTCTCAAAAAAGCTCTGGCGCTGCTCATAATTATTCTTTAGTCAATGGTAAATTATCTACAAATAATTACCAAAATTATCATGCTACAATAACAGGAGCAAATAATTCTTCACGTTTTTCCTTTCGTATTCCAACCAAATATGTTAGTATTTTAACTATGTTTAATAATACAAATATATCATCAGATTTAAAACCACCATATGCATATATTAAAAATATCGTATTTGAAGAAGTGGATGAGTAATTAGATTGTAAATGAAGAGTAAAATGAAAAAGAAAGGAATCTAAATCTAGATTTTTTTCTTTTTCAGTTATATAATTAAAATATAAATCCTAAATCAAAATACTTGAAAACTAGAGAATAAAAAAAATACCTTATAATATAAGGCATATACAACTTTTGAATAATAATTATCATAAAAATCTCTATTTACTAAAATTCTTATTTTATAAGGCTATCAAGTATCATTCAATTCTTTTAAGTATTTTGCTTAAAAACTGGAGGAAGTTATGAATAAGAAAAAAATTATTTATTTAAGTTTATTAATCTTAACAGTATTGTTAGTAACTAGTATTTATGTATCATATGGCTTTTTTACGAATAAACTAGAAGAACATGGGAAACTAAATATCGTAGTAGGAACTCTAGATTATAAAATAGAAAGTAATGAATTAAAAAATAATCAAATGATAGTAAATCCAAATAGTATTATTGAATTGGAAATCGAAATAGATTCCTTAAATCCAATTTCTTCTAAGTATGAATTATATTATTTATTAGATAAAGAAGTAAATGATTTTGAAATTGGTTACTTCGAAGTAACAGAAGATTTACCAAAAGGAGAAATTTCAACGAATGGTCGAAAGAAAATTAAAGTAGGAATAAAAAATCAATCTTCTGAGAAGGTAACAGTCACTTTTGGAGTAGAAGGGGGATTTACCAATCAAAATTTGATTTTGAACACAGGAAAATCTTTATCTTTATTAAATTATTGCAGAATTGGAGAAACAAGCAGTTTTGCTTATACAGGAACTAGCCAATCTTTTACAACACAATGTAGTGGAATTTATCAAGTAGAATTATGGGGAGCACAAGGAGGCTCATATTGTTATGAACAGAAATATAATACTGGTTCTTATGTAAGTGGAAATATCTATTTAAAAGATAATCTATCATTTTTTGTTTTTGTTGGTGAGTCTACCAATATTCAAGGACAACCGGCATTTAATGGAGGAGGAATTGGTTATGCCTCACTCTATGGAGATTATGGACAGACCGGCGCATTTTCAGGAGGAGGAGCAACGGATATTAGATTAGTAGATGGAAACTGGGATGATTTTGGAAGCTTAAAGTCGAGAATTATGGTAGCAGCAGGTGGTGGTGGAGATGCTAGTCACACATCACCATCCAATACGATGTATAGTTGTAATGTTAATAATAGTAAAGTATTGGGGAAATATGGAGGAACCCTGAATGGAATCGATAATGTTGATTTTGGAATACTTGGAGGAAAACAGGATAACGGCGGTATTTGTAATTTTATGGAATATTGTGGAATAGGAAGTTTTGGAAAAGGTGGAGATGCTATTAAAAATAGCCATGCTAATGGTGGTGGAGGTGGCGGTTATTATGGTGGAGCTGCTGATAGATCAGAATATCTTCAAGGAACCTCTGGTATTATTGGAGGTGCTAGTGGATCTTGCTTTATCTCAGGATATCCCGGATGCAATGCCATTAGTGAAGATTCTACAGAAAATAACATTATACATACAAATCAATCAAAACATTATAGTGGATATGTTTTTAACAATTCCCAAATGATAGCTGGAAATGAAGAAATGCCAACTCATGATGGCTTATCAACGATGATTGGAAATGGTGGTAATGGTTATGCTAAAATTACCTATTTAGGAAATTAAAAATTTAAGTATTTTTTGAAAAAAATTTGAATCTTGTTTTTTGATTTTTTGATTCCGTGTCAAGTAGTGTTGGTAGTACCAAAACTAATGCTAAATGAACTGTGTAGAGAACTAAAATTTTTAGTTTTCTTTTTTTATTAAATTAAAATAGTGTTAATAATTTTTATCAGTCTTTTTTCTTTTTCTTAGAAATATACTAGGTGCTTTTCTGATTTCTGTGGTAAAATATGGTTAGGTGATAAAAGATGCGACGCAAGAAACTAAAAATCAACAATTACATGGAAGGTGCTTTTATTGCAACTTTAGGCATCGTTATTTCTAAAATATTAGGTATGATTTATGTGATTCCTTTTTATTCCATCATTGGTGAACAGGGGGGAGCTTTATATGGTTATGCCTATAATATTTATTCTATCTTTTTAGGAATTTCTTCGGCTGGTATTCCACTAGCAATCAGTAAAATTGTGAGTGAATATAACACATTAGAATTATATGAATCAAAAGAAAAAGTCTTTAAAATAGCTAAAACAGTTTTAAGCATTTTAGGTATTATTTGTTTTCTTGTTCTAGTAATCTTTGCTAGAAATATTGCGACTATGATTATCGGTAATATCCAAGGTGGAAATTCGATTGAAGATATCGTTTATGTAATTCGCGTGATTGCCGTTAGTATCTTAGTAGTTCCTATGTTAAGTGTTTATCGTGGTTATTTACAAGGTCATCGTTTTATGGAACCTACTTCAATCAGTCAAGTATTAGAACAACTCATCCGCGTTACGATTATTATTGTTGGTAGTTTTTTAGCTATTAAAATTTTTCATTTAGAGTTAAAGCAGGCTGTTGGTATCGCTTTATTTGGTGCAACAGTTGGTGCTGTATTTTCTACTCTCTATCTAGTGAGAAAAGTAGCCAAAAATAAAGAAACATTAAGAAATCATCCCAAAGAAGCAGTTGTCAAAACTACCAAAGAAATCATTTGGCAAATTTTAATCTATGCTTTTCCATTTATCTTTAGTGATGTCTGCAAATCTCTTTATAATTCTGTCGATACCTTCTTTGTTGTTAAAACATTAGTCAATGATTTAGGGTACCAGGTAACAGATGCGGAAGCTATTATGGGTTTTATCTCTACTTGGGGTAACAAACTAAATATGATTGTGATTGCAATTGGAACAGGATTTATGGCTAGTTTAATTCCTAACTTAACCATTAGTTTAGTCAAAAAAGATAAAAAAGATATCAATCATAAAGTCAATCAGACCCTACAAATTTTAGTGATGATTACCTTACCAATGACAGTAGGACTTAGTTTCTTGGCTAAACCAGTTTGGAATATTTTCTATGGAGCCAGTTATTATGGTCCCAAAGTTTTTGCCTTCTCCATTTTTACAGCCTTTGTAACAGTATTATTAAGTACGGCAACTACTACTTTACTAACTTTAAAAGAATATAAAGTATTATTCATAAACTTAATCCTAGGACTACTAATCAATGCTATTTTTGATGTACCTCTTATGCATTTATTAGCACTTGTTGGCTTACCTGGTTATTATGGAGCTACTTTATCAACAATTTTAGGAAATACTTTTTCCATACTTGCAACCTTCCTTTATTTAGGTAAGAAGTATGAAATTCATTTTAAAGAAACAATCAAGGTAATTTTAAAAGTAGTACTATCAGTCATAATCATGTATCTTGGTTTAATGTTAGTAAAATGGATCATTCCATTCCCAGAAAGTAGAATTTTATCATTTGTGATTGTTTGTATTTATATTTTCCTTGGTATAGGTATCTACTATATCTGCCTAAAACAATTCCATCTATTAGATACTGTATTAGAAAAAGATTTTTTGTTAAAAATAAAAAAGAAATTAAAGAGGTGAGGTTATGAAATTTGAAATCTTAACAGAAAAACAATTTAACACTTTTGCAAAGAGTCATGAACAAGCAAGTTTCTTCCAAACTGCCGAAACAGCTAAATTAAGAAGCATCTATGGTAGTAAGATTCATTTTGTAGGAGTTACCAAAAATAAAAAAATTGTTGCTGCTAGTATGTTAACCGAAACAACTACTTTTCGAGGAAAAAAGACCTTTTATGCACCTCGAGGTTTCTTATTAGATTATCATGATAATGAATTATTAGAGTTTTTTGTTACCAATCTAAAAGATTATTTAAAAGATAAGAATCCACTACAAATCAAAATAGATCCTAATGTTATTTACCGTGTTCGTGCGAATGATGGTAGTATTGTAGAAGAAAATGGTTGCGATAATAAAACGATTGAAAATTTAAAAAAAGTAGGATTTCAACATTATGGCTTTAATACCGATTTTATTTATACTCAATCTAGATGGAATGTAAGATTAGAATTAGATAAAGACTACGAAGAATTAAAAAAAGGTTTTTCCAAAAGTACCAGAAAAAACATTGAATCCACTTATAAAAAAGGTGTTAGAGTAAGAAAAGGTACTTTTGAAGATTTAGAATCGATGGAAGAGATTTTAATCAAAACAGCTGAAAGAAAACATTTTGAAGCAAGAAGCCTAGAATATTACCAAAATATGTATCAGTGCCTAGGAGATTTAATGAATATCTATATTGCTTATTTAGATAGTGATACCTATGTAAATAGTACTTTAGAATTATTAAAAGAAGAAGAAAAACATCATCAAGAAATCTTAGATAAAATGGAAAAAGATATGGTGGGTAGCAAATTAATCAATCAGAAAGAAACCTCCGAACGTCTTTTAGAAAAATTAAAGCAAGAAGTAGAAGAAGCTAAACAATTTCAAAAAGATTATCCACAAGGAAAAAATATCGGGGTTTTAATTTCTTTAGAGTCTGGTTTAGAATACATTACACTCTATAGTGGTATTCTAGTGGAATATAAAAAATTTACTCCTAAGTATTTAATGTATGATGCACATATTCGGGATGCCTATATCAAAAAAATAAAATATGTTAACTTTTATGGAATATCTGGCATTTTTGATCCAAAAGATAAAGATTATGGAATGTTTGAATTTAAACGTGGATTTGGTGGAAATGTAGTAGAATTAATTGGAGAATTTTCTTATCCACTTAGTCCATACTATCATCTTTATATCTTTTTAAGAAATATCAAAAGAAAAATATATAATCTAAGAAATAAGTAGGTGATATCATGGAGATCTTAGAAAATATTGGAGAAAAAGAGTATACAGATTTTGTGTCTCATCATCCTATGAGCCATTTTTTAAAGTCGTACGAATGGGGACAAGTTTCTAAATCTCGTGGACTTATTCCTTACTATGTAGGAATCAGAAAAGAACAAAAATTAGTAGCCTGTGCGCTATTATTAAAAAAAGAATTACCACTAGGATACTGTTATTTTTATATTCCTAGAGGATATACAATCGATTATACCAATTATCCTTTATTGCAGGAATTTACGGAAGCAATCAAAATATTTACCAAACAACAGAAGTCTTTATTCTTTCGAATCGATCCTGATATTTACTTACATCATATCGATAGCGAAGCTAAAGTCATAAATGATCAAGATAATCATTATGAATTAGTAAAAGAATTCACAAAGATTGGATTTAAACACAGAAAATTAACGAAGTACTTTGAAACCATGCAACCACGTTTTACTTTCCGTGTAGATGTAACACCTTCCATGGAAGAAATTAGAAAAAGATATAGTAAAAGTGTCATTCGTTGGATGAAATTAGCAGATAAATATCAAGTAGAAACTAATATTGGAAATAAGAACGATGTAAGCGAATTTGTAAGACTTATGAAATTAACGGAAAAAAGACAAAACTTTTTCTCTCATGAATATTCATTTTATCAAGAATTCTATGATTTATTTCACGAAAAAGGCTATGTCGATTTATTATATGCAACAGTAGATAACAAAAAAGTATTAGAAGTAGTAAATCAAGAACTGTTAAGTATCGAAGATAAAAAGGACGAAAATCAAGAACGTTATCAAAAATTATTAGCCATGAAAAACCATTTTTCATCGTTAGATTCTTCGAAAAGACAAGTAGTAAGTGCTTATTTCAATGTAAACTATGGAAACAAAAGTTGGTATTTATATGGTGCGAATGATATGGATTATAAATTAACCTATGCTAACTATAAATTATTTGATTTCCAAATTCAAAATGCCCACCAAAAAAATAAAGAAATCTTTGATGAATTTGGTACGGTTGGAGATCCTCATACCACGAAAAGTATTAGTGGACTCCATGAATTTAAGAAAAAATTTGGAGGCGAATATACCGAATTTATTGGTGAGTTCGATTATATTACCAATCCTTTTATGTATTTCGTATTTATCAAATTAGTACCACTTTATCGAAAACCATTAAAATGGCTTCGTCATGTAAGAGTTCACTTTCAGAAAGGAGATTAATATGAAACTAGAAAAACTAACAGAATCTGAATTTTCTACTTTTGCTTACCAACATCCTCTTTTTAGTTTTCATCAAACAAAAGAATGGGGAGAATTGAAAAAACAGAATGGTTGGGAATATGAATTTGTTGGATTGAAAGAGAAAAAAAAGATACTAGCAGGTGCAATTCTCTTATCCAAAAAAACGCCAATTGGGAAAAAAATCTTTTATTCACCAAGAGGCTTTTTATTAGATTATGAAGATGAAAAATTATTAACCGAATTTACGCAAGAAATCAAGAAGTACATCAAAAAAGAAAATGGTTTCTTTATTAAGATTGATCCCTATCTAATCTATAAACAAAGAGATATCAATGGAAATATTGTCGAAGGAGGAATCGACCATTCTCAGGTAGTAGAGAATTTAAAAAAACTAGGATATCAACATTATGGATTTAATGTTACTTTTGGAAGTGAGTTACAGCCTAGATGGATTTATGTTTTGGATTTAAAGGGAAAAAATGAGGAAACAGTTTTTCAAAACTTTTCTAGTGATACTAAAAGATATATTCATCGTGCTATCAAAAATGGGTTAGAAATAGAAGAAGTAACCTTAGACAATTTAAAGGATTTTACAGGTATTATGGAGCATACTTCTAAAAGAAGAGGCTTTATTAACAGACCGTATTCCTACTATCAAAATATGGTAGAAACATTAGGAAAAAATGTGAAAATATTAAGTTGTTTCTTAGATACCAACAAAGCCTTAGCAAAAGTAAAAACAGAAAAAGAAGTCTTAGAACAAGAAGTAAATGATGCTAAGATTCATATGGAAGAATCTGGTAGTAAAAAAAGTAAAGATCACTATAAAACCAAACAAACAGAATTAGAAAAATTAGAACAGAAAGAAAAAGAATTTTTAGAATTAAAAGAAAAACATGGAGATAAAATCATCATGGCAAGTTCTATGTTCTTACTATTTGGACATGAAGTTTTATATTTATATAGTGGTTCTTATGATGAATTTATGAAATATAATGCACAGTATTTAATTCAATGGGAAATCATACAATATGCTGTAAAAAATGGCTATGATCGATATAATTTTTATGGAATTGAAGGTAATTTTCAAAAAGAGAATAACGATACCTACGGTATTTATGAATTTAAAAAAGGTTTTGATGGGAATGTAGAAGAATTTATTGGTGAATTTGATTTAATCATTAGTAAATTTTACTATTACTTATATAAAATCCTATTTAAAACGTATCGTAGTACGAAACATTTCCTATTTAAATTAAAAGGAGGAAGATAGAATGAAATTAAAACAGTTGACCGAAGAAGAATTCAAAGAATTTGCCTACCATCATGAACAAGCTTCCTTCTTACAGACAATTGGTTGGGGAAAATTAAAGGAAGATAATGGTTGGAAATGTGAATTTATTGGTCTAGAAAAAAATAAAAAAATAATTGCTGGTACGATGTTACTTTCTAAAATGACTCCTATTAAGAAAAAAATGTTTTATGCTCCCCATGGTTTCTTGTTAGACTATACCAATTTTGAATTATTGGATGAATTTGTATCTTTAATGAAAGATTATGTCAAGAAAAATAATGGTATCTTTTTTAAGATTGATCCTTATGTCATGCTAGTAGAACGAGATATTGATGGTAAAAAAGTAGAAAATGGAATCGATCATACGGAAGTATATCAACATTTAAAAAAACTAGGATTTGTGGAAATCAATGGAAAAGTAACCGAGCAGACTCTTCAAGGCAAATGGATTTATTGGCTTGATATCAATGGAAAATCATTAGAAGAGATTATGACACCTAAAATTCGTCAAGTGATGAAGAAAAATGAAAAAAATGGTGTTTATGTTCGTGAAGGAAGTTATGAAGAGTTAGATAAATTTAAGAAAATTATGGATCATATTAGTAACCGTCGTGAATTTTTAAGTAGATCTTTAAAATATTATCAAGAAATGTATCAAGCCCTTCATAAAGAGGGAATCTGTAAATTGTATTTTGCAGAACTAAATCTAAAAGAACAGTTAGAAGCTTGTAAGAGGGAAAAAGAAGAATTAGATAACGAATATCAAACCAAAGAACAGGATTTTAAAGACGGTAAAATTACCGTAAATGAAAAAAAATTTAGAGTACGACAAAATGAATTAAAAAATGCAATCACCCGTCTAGAAAAAAGTATTAGTGAATATGAACCTCTTTATCAAGAACATGGTGATATTTTAACTTTAGCTGGTATTATGTATATGATTCATGGTAATGAAGTACTATCTTTTATTGGTGGTGGATATAGTGATTATCTAGAACTTCAGCCTGCTTACTCGATTCATTATGAAATGATTAAGTATGCAGTAGAACATCATTACCGTTATTATAATTTCTATGGCATATCAGGTAATTTAGTAGAAAGTGATCCCATGTATGGAATCTATCAATTTAAGCGAGGATTTGGTGGTCAAGTCGTAGAATTAATGGGGGAATTTGATTATCCAGTAAATCCTTTCTACTATAGAATCTATCGTATCAGTTATGATATCATCCATAAACTAAAAAAGATAAAAACAAAATTACACTTATAATATTTTATGAAAAAAAGCCTCATTCCGAAATATAAATGAGGCTTTTCTAACAATCAAATTACATCATATTATAAGTATTTGGTTGATAATTAGAAGTATAGTTATCATGGTATGGTGTAGGAGCATTTTCCAATTTTTCTACTTTTCTTTTCAACCGATTTACTTCTTTTTCAAGATTGTATACACGGTTTTCTAAATTTCTAATATCTTGATTATAATTATCATTTGTCATATTCATACCATTTGGAATCATAAATGGTGGTACATTATTATACATAAGACATCTCCTTTATTTATTTTATTATATGTTATATAATAGTTTTGGTGATATTATGCGTCTTAGAAATGTAAAAAATAAACAACAAATCATGGACTCATCATCCTATTTAGTTGCAAACCCAAAAGATTTTTATGGGAAATGGAAAAAAGTATTTGGTAACTCCAATCCCATTCATATCGAAATTGGTGCTGGTAAAGGTAAGTTTATAATTGAAAAAGCGATGAAGTATCCTGATATTAACTTTATTGGCATTGAAAGATATGATAGTGTTGTTGCGAGATGCCTACAAAAAATACCACAAGGATTAACCAATTTAAAAATCATTCGTATGAATGCTTTAGAAATAGAAGAAGTATTTCATCAAGAAATTGATACAATCTATTTAAACTTTTCGGATCCTTGGCCTAAAAAAAGATGGTATAAACGAAGATTAACAAGTTCTATCTTTTTAGAAAAGTATGATTCGTTATTTCAAAAAGAATGTAAAATTATTCAAAAGACTGATAATAGTTCTTTATTTGAATATTCCATTTGTTCACTTAGTGAGTATGGTTATATCATAAAAGAATTATCTTTAGATTTACATCATTCTGAAATAACGGATAACATCACAACAGAATATGAAGAAAGATTTGCTAAAAAAGGAAATCCTATTTATTATTTGGTAGCTATGAAAAATGGGAAAAAATAAAAAAATATTTTTCTTTCTTTAATTATCTGTTATAATAGAAATAGAGTAGGTGAAATATGAAAAGATTATGGCTTATAGGGTGTTTGATTTTACTTACTAGTGGCTGTTCTTTGGTGTATGTAAATGAACAACCAATAGAAGAAATTGTAAATACTATTCTAGTGGATAGTGGTACAAAGTTAAAATCCAATTCCTTTGATGGATATTCCTACTTTTTACCACAAGGGGTAAATCTACATATGAATGATGCTGGTAATTCTATTCTTTACTACAATCATCAAAAAATGTATTTATATGTAGACATTGTTTCTTATTATCATCATGTGGATAGTGATTATCAAGAAAATGCAAATAGTTATTATTCGCTTGCTATTAACCAAAATGGGAATAAAGGTTATCTAGAAATTACAGAAATTTCAAATCGCTACTTTATTGAATTTATGTACCATTATAGTAAAATAGAAGCTTATGTTAGTAAAAGTGATTTAGAAAAAACAGTTACGACAATGGCCTATATCTTAAATAGTATTCAATTTCAGGACTCTGTTTTAGAATCATTAATTGGTAATAATTTATTAAATTACTCAGAAGAACAATTTAATATTTTTAAGCCAAATAGTAGTAGTAATAATAATTTCTTAGATTATATAGAACAGTATGATGATGGAAGAAATAGTAGTAAAAATGAAGATATTTTTGAATTAGAAGATAGCATTGAGTAAGGAAGGGTGCATATGAAACTGTTAGAAAAATTAAAAAATACATTTTTTGAAGAAGAATATATTGAAGTAGAAGAACCAGAGGTAAAACCACAAACTGTTGCTAAGAAAATAGAGCCCGTAGAAGTAAAAAAAGAAGAAAAGAAACCTATTATTTTAGAAGAAACGAAAGAACCAGTATTAGAAGAAAAAACGAGTCCTCAAAAACAAGAACCCCCTATGAAAAGTGATAATAAAATTCCCTATTTTGAAGAAGATGATTTTATTGAATCTGATTTTAATAATAATTCAAAAGTAGAACCGAAAAAAATTTATGGAGAAACTTCTAATAAAATATATGAATCCTTTTCTTATAATGATACCTCAAATAATAAACCATATGGTAATGCCAATAGAGAAGGTTTTAAACCAACACCTATTATTTCACCAATTTATGGAATCTTAGATAAGAATTATAAAAAAGATGAAGTAATTGATAAGAAAGATAAAATTGGTACGCATAGTAGTTATGTATCTAGAAAAAATGCTGATTTAGATAGTGTTCGTCAAAAAGCATTTGGTGGTTTAGAGCCACTAGAAGGGATTCATAAACAAACATCTGTAGTAGAAAATCCAATCGAAGAAAATGATACAAGCAATCTCCTATATGACATGACAGATGACAATTCAACTCCAGTAGTGGATAAAGTAACCATAGCAGATGCAGAAGAATATTTTGATGATTTAGGGTTAGAGTATAATATAGATTATAAAGATGATCGTTATGAAAAAGCAACTGGCAGAAGAACGAATTCTAGTAAAAAAGAAGAAAAAATGGAAAATACAGATGATGACGAAGCAAATTTAAATGATAATTTATTTGATATTATTGATTCAATGTATGAAGAAGGTGAAGAATAGTGGAAGAATTATTGCATTATTTTCCTATTGTATTATATCTATTAGGATCTGTGCTGTTAGTCGTTTTAATTATTTTAGGAATTAAATTAATTCATACCGTAGATAAAGCGAATGTTATGATAGATAGCGCATATAATAAGATAGAAAGTTTAAATGGATTTTTCCGCATCGTTGATACCATTACCAATACTTTTTCTCATGTTAGTGATAGTATAGTAACAAATGTTACTAATATTATAGAAAAAATTGTACATAAAAGAAAAAAAGAAAAGGAGATTAAAGAAAATGAGTAAAAAAGAAAATGAAACAAAACCAAAGAAAAAAGGAAATGTTGGAAAATTTATACTTGGTGCTTTAGTTGGAGCAGGACTTGGTGTTCTATTTGCTCCAAAAGCAGGTAGTGAAACTAGAAAAGAATTAAAAGAAAAAATGGAAGATTTATTAGAAAAAGCTAAATCTATAGATGTAGAAGAAGTAAAAACAAGTATTTCTGAAAAAGTAGAAGAAATTAAACAGGAATTAAGTGATTTAGATAAGGAAAAAGTATTAAAGATTGCGAAAGAAAAAGGTAATGCCATTAAAGAAAAATGCGAAGATTTAGTAACATTTGCTAAAAAGAAAGGAACACCTATTTTAGAAAATGCTGCTAATGAAGTTCGTAGTAAAGCAATTGATACTGTAAAAGATATTCTAGATCGTCTAGAGGAATCTGATAAAAAATCAAAAAGTAAAAAATAAATCTTTTAGAGAAATGAAATAAGGAATTTTCAAATTTTCGTATCAGAAAATGAAAAATTCCTTTTTTTAACAGATTATTTAAAAAATATTTGGCATTTAAATCATTTTATGTTAATATAATTATGTAATTTAATAATGATTAATGACCAGTAGTTATCTTATGAATAATTAGAGAGTTCATGGTAGGTGAAAATGAACATAGTATGATAATGAAATACGAAATTATGAATTAAATCGGAGTAGTCCGTTATGACTAGAAAGATAGAAAAATTTCTATGAATTAAGGTGGTACCACGAATATTTCGTCCTTATTTTATAGGAATTTTTCTTGTTTAGGAGGAAGATTATGAAATTATATGAAGAATTAGTATGGCGTGGATTAATTAAAGATGTTGCAGGAGACGACTTAGAAAAGAAATTAAATGATGAAAAGATTACTTTTTATTGGGGAACGGATCCAACTGCAGATAGTCTGCATTTAGGACATTATTCTTCTTTAGTAACTGCCAAAAGATTAGCACTTGCTGGACACCATCCTATTTTATTAGTAGGAGGAGCAACTGGGTTAATTGGAGATCCAAGACCAACAAGTGAAAGAGAAATTATTCAAAAAGACGTGTTACAAAAGAACCTTGAAGGAATTCAAAAACAAGTATCTAAAATATTTGATGGAAAAGCAACGGTTGTTAATAATTATGATTGGATGAAAGAATATAATTATCTTGAATTCTTAAGAGATATTGGAAAATATATTAATGTGAATTATATGTTAGATAAAGATATCATTCGTAGAAGATTAGATACTGGTATTACTTATGCAGAGTTTTCTTATACGTTAATGCAAGGATATGATTTCTTATATTTATATCAAAATCATAACTGTATTATGCAAGTAGAAGGATCAGATCAATGGGGAAATATTACGACAGGAATTGATTTAATTAAAAAGAAATTGGGAAAAGATGCTTATGGTTTCACTATGCCATTAATACTAGATAAATTTGGACATAAATTTGGTAAAAGTGAAGGAAATGCTTTATGGTTAGACTTAAATAAAACTTCTTCTTATGAATTATATCAATATCTAATTAATACGGATGATGAAATGATTATCCATTATTTAAAAGTATTCACTTTCTTAACAAAGGAAGAAATCGAACAAATAGAAAAGGAACATTTTGAATGTCCTGAAAAAAGATTAGCCCAACAAACTCTAGCTAGAGAAATTATTACGGATTTACATGGAAAAGAAGAATATGAAAAAGCACTTCGTCTAAGTCAGGTATTATTTAATGGTGATGTATCAAATTTAACGGGAAAGGAAATAGAAGAAGTATTTCATGGAGTACCTTCCTTCAAGATAGAAAAAGATGAAAATATTCTTGATTTCTTAGTAAATTATGGTATAGTAACAAGTAAAAGAGAAGCAAGAGAATTTTTGACAAATGGTAGTATTACTATAAATGGCGAAAAAATAATTGATTTTGATTATATCGTTACAAAACAAAGTGCTATTGAAAATAAATACATTATCATTCGCCGTGGAAAGAAAAAATATTATTTAGGTATCTACCATTCATAAAATGGAGGGTGTAGTATGGCTGCAAAAAAGAAAGAAGAAGAAACAAAAGAGAAAAGTTCTAAAACATCTACAGTTTCTAGAAAAAAAATAGAAAATAGTAAGAATGTTACCAAGAAAAGTAAAAATACTAGTACCAAAAATACTAGTGCGAAAAAAACAACAACGAAAAAAAAGACGACAGTAACATCTGCCAAGAAGAATACCAATTCTTCACAAAAAACAAAAACACAAAGTAATCAAACGAAAAATTCAAAAAATATTTCTTCCAAAACAGATAAAAAACCAAAAACAACTGCAACAAAGGCCAAAAAAGTAGTTCCCAAAAAACAAGAATTATCCGAAAAGCCTAAAGAGGCAATACAACAAGTAGAAAAAATAAAAGAGACTCAGCAACAAAGAAAAACAACTAACATTTTTAATAAAATTTCTAGTCAATGTAAAAATATTGGTAATCGTTTTTTAAAACTTTTTTCACGTCCTAAAACCGAAAAAAAGAAGAAAGTAGAAAAGGTAACGAAATCACAGAAAAAAAAGGATGAGAAACAAGTACCAATTCTAACTAAGAAAACCAAAAAAATATTTTTGATTATTATGTCCATTTGCATTTTGATTCTTGTACTAGAAGGCATTTTTGTTTTAATATTTTATGTGCAAAGGAAAAATCAAAATACTTACTATGATAGTCTAAACGGATTAGATTTAGATGGTAGTAACATGGTAGCAGTAGGAAGTAGTGATTTTTACTATAGTAAATATAATGGATACACTAAAGGAACAACGAGAGCAAAAATCATTAAGTATGATGCAGATGGTAAAATACTATTTGAAAAGATGTATGAAAAAGGGTTACAAACGACCTTTAATTCTATTATCACAGTAAGTGATGGTTATGTCGTAGTTGGTACAGGTATCTTTAGCGAAGAAGAACAAAAAAATGAAGCGAAAGAGGCAATGATTATTAAATTTGATAAAGAAGGAAATATCCTTTGGGAAAAGTTTTATCAAGTGATAACCGATACCAGTTTTAATAAAGTTATAAAAACAAGTGATGGTTATGTCGCAATTGGACAAAGTATTTATGCCAATATGGAAATGGGAAATCATACAACTGGTGGAGGAATTATCGTAAAATATGATTTGAATGGAAACGAAGTATGGCATAATAATCATGGCGGTACGAAAAGTGGAAACTTTAATGATATCATTGAAGTAGGTGGAAATTTTTATGTAGTAGGAAAGGATGCTACAGATAGTGCTAATCTCATTAAATATAATCAAAATGGAGAATATCAGTGGCATAAGAATTATAGTTATACGGATGGCATCGGATTTACAGGAATTACTTATTTAGATAATGCTTTATATGTAGTAGGATCCAAAAAAATATTACCAGAAGGAACTGGGGATGATGATGATCGTAGCACTACGAATACAGATGCTTTGCTTGTGAAATATGATTTAGATGGTAATGTTCAAGAAGAAAAAACATTTGGTGGTAGCAATTATGAACGATATAATTCAATCCTAACTTATAAAAATGAATTATATGTTATAGGACATACGACATCTAAAGATGCTGGTATCAAAGTAGAAACAGATGGTGAACGAATGACAGGAATTTTAGTTCGCTATGATAAAGCAGGAAATATTTTGAAAAAAGAAGTATTTGGTGGTAGTGGTAACGATAATTTAACAGGTATTATAACAGATGGTGTTAGTATTTATATGACTGGATATAGTAATAGTAAAAATGGTAATATCACAACATCAAAAGATAATGGTAAAGATTACTTTGGTAAAGTAATTAAAATAGATTTTAAATTTAGAGAATTAATTGTCAAATAAAAAAAAGAAAAGAATCAAAATATAGATTTTTTTCTTTTTCAGTTGTATACTAAATATAGAAAATAGATAAACTAGAATTAGGTATAAAAATCTAGGGAGGAAAATTATGGCTAAAGGAAAGAAAATATATATTGGAATTATACTATTAGCAATTATATTAGTAACTAGCTTATGCGTGTCATATGCATTTTTTGCTCAGAAATTAGAAGAACATGGGAAACTAAATATCATAGTAGGAACTCTAGATTATAAATTAAGTGAAAAGGAATTAGCAATTCCTAGTCATACTGCTAAGGAATTTAAAATAGAAGTAACTTCTTTAAATGATACGGATACCAAGTATGAAGTATATTATCAGATAAGTAAAGAGAATTCTGATTTAGAATTTGGATATGTAGAAGATACAGAAGATGAGCCTAAAGGTGAAATTAAAAAGAATGCAAAAAAGGAAATTACTTTATATGTAAGAAATCATACGGATAATAATCAAACTATCACTCTAGGAGTAGAGGGAGGATTTTTAAATAATAATCTAGTATTAAAAAAAGGAAAATCAATCCCAAAATTAGATTATAGTAAAGAACAACAACAGTTATATACAATTATAGAAGAGGTAGAGAAGTATTCTAGAAATAATGAAATAACCGAAACAACAACATTTACTTTACCAGAAGATAATAATAAATTAGCTCTAGCAGATAATACTTTAGCAGGAACAGTATATATCAGAAAAGATGGCCAAATAGGATTTCAAGGGTTAAATAATGATAAATGTTTAGTAAAAAGATATAGTTTAGAAGAAGTAGAAGAGTTTACCAATCATCATGAGATATGCAATCAAAATATATACAAAAACTTAGTCGTCAATGGCTATGGAGAATATGGAGATAATACCAATTTTCCAGGTTTTATTTATAATAAGGAAACTAATGATTTTAAAATAGATGTAACAAAACTAGTACCAACATCCTCACAAGATATGATACCAGTAGACGTTAATAAGAAATATTATTATTCCATGGATGCCTATACAGAAGCTGTCGATGTTAAAAATTTTCTTGGACTAGTCGAAAATGATTATGATAAATTAGATATTCCGTCACAAACTGTAATGTATGTGCCACATACCTTAACGAAACTAGCAAAAGATTTAAATAAAGGAGATACAGTAGTATATTTAGAAGATATTTCAAATTGGAGTGTAACTTCAATAACCCCAAATTATCAGCGTGGCTTTATCTTTTGGAATTATCAAGATTCAACAGGCTATCAATATCCACCAGAAACATATTCAAGAAATCTAACAGGATATACAGAATGGCTTAATGAAACTTCAATTAACAAAACAAATAATACAATAACACTAATTAAGGAATGGGATGGTGAAAATTATCCAGCAGGCACACAAGTATCTCAACAGAATGCCGGTCTTACATATAATTATGCATTATTGTCAAGTAAACCACTAACTAGTACATATCAAAAATATCAAGCCACTATCACAGGCACAAACTATAATAATTCTTCATTTACTTCCTTCCGTTTTCCAACAAAATATATTAAAATTTATACTTTGTTCAATTATGAAAATGCAAAAAATACCACGACACTATATGCTTATATTAAAAATATTGTATTTGAAGAAGTAGAAGAGTAATCAGATTGTAAATTGAAAGTAAAATGAAAAAGAAAAGAATCTAAATCTAGATTTTTTTCTTTTTCAGTTATATAATAAAAATATAAATCCTAAATTAAGATGATTAAAAGAATTAAAATATGATTGCTAACCTTATAAAATAAGGATTTTAGTAAATAGAAATTGTTAGTATTATTATGATTCAAAAGTTGTGTATGCCTTATATTATAAGGTATTTTTTTTATTCTCTAGTTTTTAAACATCTTACTTAAAAACTGGAGGAAGTTATGAATAAGAAAAAAATTATTTATATAAGTTTATTAATCTTAACAGTATTATTAGTAACTAGTATTTATGTATCATATGGCTTCTTTACGAATAAACTAGAAGAACATGGGAAACTAAATATTGTAGTAGGAACTCTAGATTATAAATTAAGTGAAAAGGACTTAGTAATTCCTAGTCACACCGCTAAGGAATTTAAAATAGAAGTAACTTCTTTAAATGATACCGATACCAAGTATGAATTATATTATCAGATAAGTAATGAAAATTCTGATTTAACATTTGGATATGTAGAAGATACCAAGGATGATCCTAAAGGAGAAATCAAAAAGAATGCTAAAAAAGAGATTACTTTATATGTAAGGAATCATACAGAGAATAATCAAACGATTACTTTAGGAGTAGAAGGGGGATTTATCAACAATGATTTATCACTAAGTAAAGGAAAATCGATTCCAAAACTAGATTATAGTAAAGAAAAACAGCAGTTATATACAATTATAGAAGAAGTAGAAAAGTATTCTAAAAATAATGAAGTAACTCAAACAACAACATTTACTTTACCAGAAGATAATAGTAAGTTAGCCCTATTAGATAATACTTTAGAAGGAACAGTATATATCAAAAAAGATGGACAAATAGGATTTCAAGGATTAAATAATAATAAATGTTTAGTAAAAAGATATAGTTTAGAAGAAGTAGAAGAGTTTAATAATCACCATGATATTTGCAATCAAAATATATACAAAAACCTAGTCATCAATGGATATGGAGAATATGGAGATAATACCAATTTTACATCATTCACATACAACAATGAAACTAACAATTTTAAAATCGATGTAAAAACGTACAAAGAAATTGCTTCAGGGAACTATATTCCAGTAGACGTTAATAAGAAATATTATTATTCCATGGATGCCTATACAGAACTTGAAAATTCATGGGATTATATTGGATTATATGAATATGATTATGATAAGTTAATTATTTATGCACCTAACGTAATGTATGTTCCTAATACCTTAACGAGACTAGCAAAAGACTTAAAAAAGGGAGATGAAGTAGTCTATTTAGAAGATGCAACTAATTGGAATATCTCGACATCAACACCAATTTATCAAAGTGGCTTTATCTTTTGGAATTATAAAGATTCAACAGGATATCAATATCCAGAATTAACTTATTCTAGAAATACAACCGGAGATGTTAAGTGGATTGAACCAAATAGTATGAATAAAGAAAATAATACTATTACTTTAACCAAGCCATGGAATGGAGAAACTTATCCAGCAGGAACCTATGTTTCCAGAAATTCTTCTGGCGCAACATATAATTATTCTTTAGCAAATGGTAAATTTCTTACAGATAATTATAAAAATTATAATAATATTATAACTGGAGTAAGTGATAACAATTCTAATTATAAAACTGCTTTTCGTATTCCAACCAAATATGTTAGAATTTTCACTAGATTCAATTATGATAATGAATCTTCTTCATTAACTCCACCATATACCTATATTAAAAATATCGTATTTGAAGAAGTAGATGAGTAATTAGATTGTAAATGAAGAGTAAAATGAAAAAGAAAAGAATCTAAATCTAGATTTTTTTCTTTTTCAGTTATATAATAAAAATATAAATCCTAAATTAAAATGATTAAAAGAATTAAAATATGATTGCTAACCTTATAAAATAAGAATTTTAGTAAATAGAAATTTTAATTGTAATCATTATGTAAAAATTATGTATGCCTTATTTTATAAGGTGTTTTTTTTATTCTCCAGTTTTTAAACATTTTACTTAAAAACTGGAGGAAGTTATGAATAAGAAAAAAATTATTTATATAAGTTTATTAATCTTAACAGTATTGTTAGTAACTAGTATTTATGTATCATATGGTTTTTTTACCAATAAACTAGAAGAACATGGGAAACTAAATATTGTAGTAGGAACTCTAGATTATAAATTAAGTGAAAAGGAATTAGTAATTCCTAGTCATACTGCTAA
>CANQBE010000018.1 GCA_947589515.1 uncultured Bacilli bacterium | reverse complement strand
TGCCTGATTAGCTCAGTTGGTAGAGCACTCGGCTGTTAACCGATAGGTCGTAGGTCCGAGTCCTACATCAGGCGCCACGTTTGGCCAGTTGGTGAAGTGGCTTAACACACCGCCCTTTCACGGCGGCATTCACGGGTCCGAATCCCGTACTGGTCACCATGATGTAAATTACCCTTGATTTTTCAAGGGTTTTTATATTTTTATCATTTTTTCTATTCATTTTTTCTATTTTTTGATAAAATAATGTTTAGATAATAGAGGAGGGGTCTTCATGTACAATGACTATCCAACAATCTATCAAAGTACTATCAATGAAAATTTAATTTATTTGATAATTCTAGGCATCATTGCCATTGTATTGTTAATTGTAATTTTTATTTCTCTATCTAAAATTTTTAAGAAGGCAAACCGTTCTGCAATTTCTGCTTTGATTCCTTTTTATAATCTATGGGTCCTAATAGAATTAGTCGATTTACCAACTTGGTATTTTTTTCTATTTTTTATTCCTATAGTTAATATTTGGGTTTTTTATAAGAGTATGCAAGTTTTAGCAAAATCTTTTCGTAGAAGCAATCGTTTTGCAATTGGATTATTATTACTTCCATTTATCTTTTTTCCTATTTTAGCTTCTAAAGATAGTGAATACATTGGTATTAATATATCTGCTATGGAAGGAAAAAGTGTAGCCATAGATATTTCACAACCAGTAGAAGAAAAACAAGAAACAATTAATGAAGAAGTAGATGAAGCTTCTGCTAATATCAATATCTCTATTGGTGGTGGTGTTTATCAGAAAGATTATACTAGCAACCTACTACAAGTAGATAAAGTGCAAGCAATTTCCGAAGAAACGATCCAAGCAGCAAAGCAAAAACAAAATTTAATGAATAGTCTATCTTTTTCGAAACCTACTTTTATTCAACCAATAGAAAAAGAAGAAAAAGTGGAAGAACCACTACCAAAACAAATGTCCATTGAATTTCCAACTCAAATGCCAGAAATGCAAAAGGAAACGCCTAAAGTGCCACCAGTATCTACACCTCCTTTAGCACCTGTATCAAATTCTAAACCTATGCCTAGCGAACCACAAATGATAAATCCATCAGTACCTCCAATAGAACCAACACCAAATGTTCCTTCAACTAATAATAGTCCTGTTTCTAGTACCAATGGTGAATTTAAAGTTTGCCCAAAATGTGGTACTAAGGTAAAAGGTAATGCTAAAGTATGTTTCTTATGTGGAACCTCTCTTTCTTAGTAATCAAAAAATTTCAAACAGTTAGTCCTTGACATTCTAATAATATTAAGGTAATATTATAACTACGGACGCATGAGTATCGCCGTTTAGTTGGAGACATACTCAAGAGGCTGAAGAGGCGCCCCTGCTAAGGGTGTAGAGCGGGCAACTGCTGCGAGAGTTCAAATCTCTCTGTCTCCGCCATCAAAAAATCAAAATCCTGAAAAAGGATTTTTTTCTTTGCTTTTTTATGCTATACTAAAAACATAGTATTGGTGTGATAGTAGTATGATAAAATTTACCAAAAGATATTGGGAATATATTATTTTTTCTTTCTTTTGTATATCAATTAGTGCGTGGATTTTAGAAATTTTATATTCGCTAATTTTAAGACATCGTTTCGTTTTACCGGGTACCTTATCTGGTCCATGGTGTCCTGTTTATGGTACTACTTTTCTTGCTTTACTGTTTTTTATCAATAAAAAAGATAATCGAATTTATAATTTGATTAAGATATTTGTGATAGCAACGATTGTTGAATATATATCATCTTTTATTTCAGATGAAATATTTCATCATATTATTTGGGATTATCATAACTACTTTTTAAATATTAATGGAAGAGTTTGTTTTGAAATGACATCATTATTTACTATATTAGGCTACTTTGCTATGTATTATGTAGAACCGAAATTAAGAAGAATTTCTATCCAATTAGATGATAAATTGAAGATAATTGATATGATTTTAGTTAGCATGTTTTTACTAGATATCTTAGTCAATATATTTTTTGTATAGGAGAAATCATGGTAGAAGAGGTAAGAAAACAATTATGGGAATTACAAGATTTAAATTATCAACAATTTCAAAGCAGTCTTTGCCCTGGTATTAACCATATCATAGGAGTTCGAATTCCTAACATTCGCTTGTTAGTAAAAAAATTGTTACAACAAGACTATATAACGTATTTAGAACAGGTAGAAAATCAATATTATGAAGAAACTATGATAGAAGGATTATTAATTGCCACTAGCAAACTTTCTATTTCCGATAAAATCTTCTATTTCAAAAGATTTGTTCCCAAAATTGATAATTGGGCTATCTGTGATACTATTTGCAGTAGTTTTAAATTCAAAAAAGAAGACTTAGAACTTGTGTGGGATTATATCGTTTCTTATCAACATAGTAATCGTGAATTTGAATTACGCTTTATGATTGTCATGATGATGAACTCTTTTTTAATAGATGATTATATAGAAAAGGTATTTGCTATGATGGATTCTATTCAAATAGATTATTATTATACTAATATGGCAATTGCTTGGTTGATATCAGTTGCTTTTGTGAAAAATAGAAAATTGACTTTACAATATTTACATATGAATCATTTGTCTGATTTTACTTATCGAAAAGCCTTACAAAAAATATTAGAATCTAATCGAGTATCTAAGAAAGATAAAGAAATTATCCATAATCTAAAAAGGTAACTTGTTTTTTTGATACAAATTCATTATAATGAAACTAGGTGATATTATGTTGAATAATAAAGGGTTTGCCATTTCTATCGTTTTATATTCTATAACAGCTGTTGTCATTGTCATATTATTGTTAATCATTGGGGTTGATGCTGCCAATTTTCACAATACCTCTAATATGACAGAGGAAATAAAAAAAGAAGTTAGTGGACTTGATTTTGGAGAGTAATCTCCTTTTTTTTGTATAAAATTGTTCTTTTTTTTTCTTAATGAAATAGAAAGGAGATTTTATATGGCACGTCACAAAGTGGAAATTAGTGGCGTGAATACTGCGGATATTAAAGTTTTAACTAGTGAAGAAACGGATGCTTTATTTGCAAAAATGAAAAATGGGGATTCTTTCGCTAGAGAAGAATTAATTAATGGAAATTTAAAATTAGTACTGAGTATTATCAAAAAATTTAATCACCGTAATGAAAATTTAGATGATTTATTTCAAGTTGGTTGTATTGGCTTAGTTAAGGCTATTGATAATTTTGATCTAAGTCACGGTGTCAAATTATCTACATATGCTGTTCCTATGATATTAGGAGAGGTAAAAAGATATTTACGAGATAACAATAGTTTGCGTGTGAGTCGTTCTTTAAAAGATCTAGCATATAATGTTCTAAAAGAAAAAGAAGAAATGACGAAACAGTTAGGTAGAGAAGCAACGGTAGAAGAGATAGCAGAAAAATTAGATGTGTCTCTTTTTGATGCCATTACCGCTTTAGAGGCTATGAAAAGTCCAGTTAGTATTTTCGAACCTATTTATAATGATGGGGGAGATACGATATACTTATATGATCAAATTGAAGATAAGAGTAATAAAGATCAGGATTTGGATATCAATTTAGCGGTAGACCATGCTATGAACGATTTAGATAAACGGGAAAAATATATTATTGATCAAAGATATATTATAGGAAAAACACAAATGGAAATTGCGAACGAATTAGGTATTAGTCAAGCACAGATTTCTAGATTAGAAAAAAATGCGATTAATACATTAAAAAAGGTACTAAAATAAAAGAATAGGTATTTCCATCTTCTTTTCGACATATATTTTTCTAGGTGATACTATGAGATTATCAGACTTACAAAATAAAGATATTGTGGATGTCGATGATGGTAAAAATATTGGCAATATTATTGATGTCAATATTGATGCAACCACAGGAAATATTGTTTCCTTTATTATAGAACCCAATAAAAATTTTTTTAAATTCTTTAATCGAACTACTGATACGGAAATTAAATGGCATAGCATTAAAAAAATAGGGGAAGATGTCATTTTAGTAAAACTTAGTTTTTAAGGAAGAAGGTTAGTACTTATGTCAAGAAATGTCTAATATCAGATATTTCTTTTTTTGACTGTACAAATCTGCTATATAATGAAAATAGGAGATATTATGATAGATGCAGAAAATAATAAAAGTTTTTCTAAACAGGAAAAAATAGTAATTGCTAATATTTTGGATAAATATGCACTTTACCAAAAAACAGGAAAAAGTACATATAGTAATTTTTTAAATCCATTATTATTTCAAAAAGTATGTGCCTATTTAGATGCTAAAAAAATTCCTTATTCTATCTATGATCCTTATCATTTCTTTGAAAAGAAAATTATTTACTTTGGTGAATATCAGAATTTTATTACTTTCTATCAAATTCCTATTTCATCTAATATTAAGCATTCTCATATTTTGGGTACATTATTTTCACTAGGCTTAGAAGAGGATGCCATAGGGGATATTTTTGTAGAAGATGGTTATTTTTACTATACTAATTTAACTAGATTAAATACTTATTTAAAAGAAAATTTTACTATGATTCATCATGAATTTATCGATTTAAAGCAAGTTCAGGAAATTAGATTATTAAAAAAACATTTTCGATTATTTACGATTTTGGTTAGTAGTATGAGACTCGATAATATTGTTAGTAAACTATGCTCGAAAAGTCGCAGTCAGGTCCAACAATTATTACTAGAGAAAAAAGTTCTTCTGAATTACCACGAAATCAAAACAGGAAGTATGTTAGTAAAAGAAAATGATATTTTATCGATACATAAAGTTGGAAAATTTAAAATAGGAAAACAACAAGGATTAACCAAAAAAGAAAATGAGGTTTTAGAAATAAATCAATATATATAGTTAGTAGGTGATGTTATGAAAAAAATAGGATATCTAATATTGGCAATTTTACTATTAAATCCCATTCATATTGATGCAAAAGAAATAGAAGAGCAGGAATTCAGTTCAACAGAAAATACCGAAATTGTAACACTAGAAGCTTGTGTAGATGGGGATACTGCGCGCTTTTTAAATCAGAAAGAAGAAACCATGAAAACTAGATTCTTAGCAATCGATACTCCAGAAACTGTTCATCCTACAAAGGAAGAAGAACCATTTGGTAAAGATGCTAGTGATTATACTTGTGAAATGTTAACCAATGCTGAAGAAATCAAATTAGAATATGATGAAAATAGCGATGAAACGGATTATTATGGTCGGAGACTTGCTTGGGTATTTGTAGATGGTGTATTACTACAAGATTTATTAGTAAAAAATGGATATGCTGAGGTTACTTATTTATATGATGATTATAAGTACACTTCCTTATTACAAGAGAGTGAATCGATAGCTAAAACGAAGCAAATAGGAATTTGGTCAATAGAAGAGGAAAAGCAAGAGGAAGAACAAGAAAATAAAGAATCATCCAAAGATTCTTCGCAAACAGAAAGTAACTTTTTTAATCAATTAGTTGCTAAACTCACCAACACAGTAGTAAATTTTATTGATGATTTATTAGAAAAAGTTTTAAATATGATAGAAGATATGCTATAATAAAGAAAAAAAGGACAAGTGATAGTATGTCAAAAAATCAAAAAAGTGTTTACCAATTAGCATTAGATTTTAAAAGAAAATATGGTATGAGCATTATTTGGCGTTTAAAAAAGAATTCTAAAGTAGTGCAAATGCATTTAAATCCGGATGAAGATATTTTGTATGTTTTTGCTGCTCAAAAAAATAATAATCCTATTGATTTCTTTTCTACTGCTGTTATTGCTTTAACGAATAAGAGATTATTAATTGGAAGAAAAAGAGTTGTATTTGGTTATTTTTTAGATTCTGTTACTCCGGAATTATTTAATGACTTAAAAGTGTTATCTGGAGTAATTTGGGGAAAAATACATATTGATACTGCTAAAGAATTTATTACCTTATCTAATATTGATAAAAAAGCACTTCCTGAAATTGAAACTATGATTACTTCTTATATGATGAAAGAAAAACAAAAATTAACAGGATTAAAGATAAATAAGTAAATTTATCTTTTTTTTGGGCAAAATATTAGATATAATAGTATTAAAGAATAAGGATGTGGTAGTATGAAAAAGGTATTTTCCATTTTACTTTTATTGATACTGATATTTTTTGTTTTTCAATGGGGAATTAATTTATTCAAGAATGGACATGAGGTAACTTATCAAATTGTATTTGAAAATAGTACTTTTGATGTATTAGAAAAATTTCAAGATGATTATTATGATGTTGTTTTAAAACAAGATAATCAAGAATTCTATTACACTTTTAGTAATGATTTCAATAAACAGAAGAAAATTGTTGAAAAGGTGGAAGTATATATCGAAAATGATGATGTTTGTGTTTACCCAATTCTAATCAATCATGAAGGTACTTCGATTCAATGTATCAAAGATGGAACGAATTATACAGAGAGTTCTTTCCCTAATCAAGATTTTATAGGAAGAATCAAAAATGACTTAATAGGAAAAAAATATACATTCCAGCAATCTGATACAGATACTGTAGAAGTATTAGAAAATACCAGTATTTATAAAAATAATTTACTGGCAAATGATATCGTGACTTTATGGGACTATAAAGGTATTCAAGTAATCAAACCTGATAATTTTAGTGTTCGTTCTGTACTTGGTTTTGATAAATATGAAAACACTCATGGATATTTAGTTGACCAATTTTATATAATTCCAATTTATTTCAGTAGCAAAGTTTTAGAATTTAGTGAAGTAGTTGTAGTGAATGTAGAAAATCTACAATATGATCGTTTTAAACTAGGTTATACGTTATCCAGTGATACTTATATCAATGGTGTCATTGATCATAAATTGTATTATACGGATCCTTCTAATTTATTACAGGTGGAGATTAATCCTAGCAAAAAAAGTGCTCGCTTAATTGGAAATACCGAAATAGGTGGACAACTTTATAATGGAAATTGGCAAGACGCAAATATTTATGATTTTAAAAGTAGCACCATTCTTTTTCAAGAACTAATTCCAGAAGATATTACGAATAAATATCCAAATACTAATATTGTAGAAGGAAAAATGAATTACTACCTATATAATCAAAGTGGAGAAGTTTACCAAATTCCTAAAGAACACCATGATAAAGCTATTTTTCTATTGAAAGCAAATAATTTAAATAATTTTAAAGTAGTAGGAGATACCCTTTATTATGTAGTTGACAATACAGCTTACTATTATCAAACTACTACTGGTATAGTTCCTATTTTAAAAAATAATGAACTTCGCTATAATACCAAAAATAGAATTGATATTGAAAGAAAGTCGTAAAGATTTTCTTTTTTTTTCATATATTTTGGTAGGAGGAGATTGTATGAATAATTATATAGTTGAACCAGGAGATAATATTGCTAGTATTGCCAAAAAATTTAATGTAAAAGTAGTTGATTTAGTGAAAGAAAACAATTTAGAAAATATTCCCTTTTTGGAACCAGGAATAGAATTAATGATTCCTGATACCAATACAGATAGTGCTTTTGAATATTATATGGTAAAACCAGGTGATAGTCTATATCAAATTGGAGAACAGTTTCATATATCACCTGAAATGTTAGCAGAACTAAATGGATTAGAGATAAATGAATATATTTATCCAAATCAAAAACTATTAGTACCAAAAAAAGATGTTGAAGTTTATATTACGAAAGATGGAGATACTTTAAATTTAATTGCAGATGATTTAGGTATTCCAAGAGAAAATATTCTATTATATAATGACAATATTTATTTATTACCAGAACAATTAATTGCTTATAAAATTGAGCAATAAGATACTAATTTACTGGCTATATAACCACTAATCATAAAATTAGAAACTTGTTATAATAATAAAGGCAATAGATATTATTGCTACTACACTTTTTTTCAGAAGGCACAAGAGTGTCTTTTTTTTATTATATTATAATGAAAGTCAATCACAACTCTTTTGGTTGTAATTAGCAATAGAAGAAAAAAGATTGTAGATATTTCCATTCTGTTGTTGTAAAAGGGTGAATATAAAGATTTATACCTAGTTGTGACTAGAATAAAATTGTAAAGAAAAATTTTAAACAAGTTAGTTTCCATTATTTAGGTATCTTCCTTTAAGATAGCATCGTTAAATAGGATAAAATGATTCCTAATAGAATTTCTTTTCATTTTTATTTTGATAGTGTAAAATAAAAATATGAAAACAACTTAAATAGGGTGAAGTGTATGAATTTATCAAAATCTAAATATTGTGATGCTGTACAATGTAATAAATTATTATGGTTAGAAGAACATCTGCCTGATCAAAAAAAAGAAGTATCTAATCAATCAACTTTAGATAATGGTACTGAAGTAGGAAAAGTTGCCAAAGATTTGTTTGGAAAACATATTGATATTGCTTTTCAAGAAGATTTACAACGAATGATAGAGGATACTAAACAAGCATTAAAACATGATAATGTAGTAATTACAGAAGCTTCTTTTTTTTATCAAGATAACTTTTGTAGTGTTGATATTTTAGTTAAAAACAATCATGATATAGAAATTTATGAAGTAAAAAGTTCCACAGAGATGAAAGATATTTATTTAGATGATATTGCTTATCAAGTATATATTCTATTACATTTAGGATATTCTATTAAAAAAGCAACTATTGTTTATTTAAATAGTAATTATGTAAGAAAAGGTGAGCTAGAATTAACAAAATTATTTCATATGGAAGAAGTATTAGATATAGTTCTTAGGAAACAAGAAGAAGTAAAAAGAAAGATAGGGGAAATAGATTCTTGCATCAATCAACAAAAGGAATTAGAACAGGAAATAGGAATGCATTGCGTTCATCCTTATGAATGTCCTTATTTTGAATACTGTACTAGAAATTTACCGGTAAATAATATTTTTCAAATGAGAGGAATGCAGAATCGCTCTAAATTTAAGTTTTATCAACAAGGAATCTATTTGTATCAAGATTTATTACAGGAAGATATTTCTTGGAAATTGAAACAGCAGATTGAATTTGAATTATATGATAAAAGACCTATTGTGAACAAAGAAAAAATCAAAGAATTTTTAAATACTTTATCATATCCTTTATATTTTTTGGATTTTGAAACTTTTCAACAACCAATTCCTATGTATGATGGAGTGAAACCTTATATGCAAATTCCCTTTCAATATTCGTTACACTATATCGAAAAAGAAAATTTAGATTTAAAACATCAAGAATTTTTAGCCGCAGCAGATATGGATCCTAGAAGAAGTTTAGCAGAGCAGTTGGTAAAAGATATTCCATTAAATGTATGTGTTTTAGCTTATAATATGAGTTTTGAAAAAACAATAATTAAAAATTTAGCTTATTTATATCCGGATTTATCTAATCATCTAATGAATATACATGATCATATTCAGGATTTAATGATTCCTTTTTATAATCGTGATTATTATACAAAAGATATGCATGGTTCTTATTCGATTAAATATGTGTTACCTGCTTTATTTCCAAATGAACCTAGTTTGAATTACCATAATTTAGATATGATTCATAATGGAAGTGAAGCCATGAATAGTTATGCCAATTTGAAAACACTATCAGAAGAAGAACAAATTTTAGTTAGAAAGAATTTATTAAAATATTGTGGATTAGATACTTATGCAATGGTTAAAATATGGGAAAAACTAAAGCAAGTAGTAGATGAGTAGAGGATAAGATGGGTCAGTTAATATTTAGTAAAGATTTTAATGATATTATTGAAGAAAAAAAATATTGGAAAAAAATGGAAGATTTTCCAATTTCAATCAGAAATTTTGTTTTAGATACTTCTCATTCTTTTTTGTTAAATGATTTAGAAACTGGTGCCAAATTATGCTCTAACTGCTATAAAAAATTAGAAAATGGAATTTGCCCTTCTTGCCACAAAAACTATCAACCTTTTATTCAAGAAAATAGTAATTATATCATCAATCTTTTCGATAAAGAATATCAATGTTATTACTATGTATTTGATGTAGTAGATTATGGAATTCTATTATATAAAATTCAAGAATTTACGAGTTATTATAATCCACTTTCTTTATTACCTTATCGAACTTCCAAATTTACAGTTGCAAATGTTTATCAAGTCTTATCTGACAGGATTATAGATTTAATGACTAATAAAGAATATTCTTTTGATAGAATCGAAAGATTAGAAAGTCAAGATTTTCAAAATTCATCTGAGGAGGATGCCAATTTGTTTTCTACTTTTTTTAATTTAGAAGATTCCTTTTTATATGTAGCGAATTTAGATCAACTCAGTCAAACTGATTTATACCGATATACTAGTATCGAAAAAGTAAAAGATTATATCATCACAAATAAATTTATGTTAGCAACACTTACTTATTTTCCCCTTCATTTTCCACAATTTGAATATTTAGTAAAGATGAAGTTATATGATTTGGCATGTATGTGTACTAGTGAATTTAAAAAGGGTCATAATTTTAAGGAATGTTTTGGAATAGATAAAAAATATTATCCATTGATGAAAGAAATGAATATTACATGGGATGAATTATTGGTTTTAAAAAAGTATCCCACATTGGATAGCAGTATTTTACGTTTTTTTTCTAGAGATAGTTGGTTGATAACGGATTTATTAAAATATGTTTCTTTAGAACAATTAAAAAATTATTTAGATCAACAAAAGTTAACTTCTATTTTCATTGCAGATTATCATGATTATTTAGATTGTTGTGTGAAATTGGGACTTAATTTAAAAGATAAGGATATTTTATTTCCTCCTCATTTTATAGAACAACACAACTTACTACTAATGGAAAAATATATTGCAGAAGATCCAGAAATGAATCAAAAAATTTACAATCTTTCTAAAATTCTTTCCTTTAATATCTATGAAGATCAAGACTATATTATTTTTCCTGCTGATAGTATTTACAGTTTAATCGATGAAAGTTCACAAATGTCCAATTGTGTTCGTACATACGGTGAGAAAATTGCTACTAATCAATGCCAAATTTATTTTATGCGTTATAAAAACCAAAAAGATAAATCCTTAGTAACTGTAGAAGTTAGAAATGGAAAAGTAGTACAAGCAAAAACTCGATTTAATCGGGATATTGATGAAAAAATGAGAATGTTTTTACAGAAATGGGAACGACAATTGCTTCCTATTATCGTAAAAGAAGAAAATGATTTTTAAGGTAATTCATCTAAAAATTGAAAGATTACAAAAAGGATGGATAAAGTACTAAATTTTCCTAAGGGAGATAGTTTAGTAAAATGATTTCATGGAAAATATCTAGCTATCATGAATCACTATTTTATGATTCAATGCTGTTTCTTGAAATAGAATATGATAGATGTTATAATAAACATATATTATTAATTAAAGGAGTTGATTTTATGCCAAAATCACCAACTACTGCAAAAAAAGATGAAATCAAAAAATATTCTAACCAACTTATTGAATCTAAAAATATTATCTTTAGAGGTGCACCAGGTACTGGTAAAACACATCTTGCTAAATCGATTGCAGCATATATTGTCAGTGATGGTAAAGTTCGAAAATATGAAGAACTTAATGATGAACAAAAATCACGTGTTGGCTTTGTTCAATTTCATCCAAGCTATGACTATACTGATTTTGTTGAAGGTATTCGACCAACGACGGCAGATGATGGAAATATGAAATTTGAATTAAAAGATGGTATTTTTAAAACATTTGTTGATGCTGCGATAACAAACTATGAAAGTACCCTATCTAGTGATGCATTCAAAAAAGAAAAAATGATTGATATGGCAATTAAGAAGTTTTTGGATGAAGTTGATTTTGATACTACAAAATATTACACAACAAAAACGAAAAATGAATTCTACATAACTAATGTTGATAATAAAAATATTTATATATCGATTCCCAATAATGCTACAATAAAAAATTTGACTATCAAAATTGATAGAATTAAAAGATTATTAAAAGATGATAAAATGTTTACTGAAGTTAAAGAATTAGTAGAATTTTTTAATCAAAAATATCATATTCAAGAAAACTCTTATGAACTTCCTTTATATCAAAAAATCAAAGGATATATGGATTATAATCATGATGAAGAAACTCAAAACTATATGAATCAAAATAAAAAAATCGAACTCAGTCACAAAAAACCACTGCCTTATATTTTTATTATCGATGAAATTAATCGTGGAGATATTTCTAAAATTTTTGGGGAATTATTCTTTTCTATTGATCCAGGTTACCGTGGAAAAGAGGGTAGTGTATTTACTCAATATGCCAATATGCATGAAGAACCTAATCAAAAATTTTATATTCCCGATAATGTTTATATTATTGGTACTATGAATGATATTGATCGTTCTATTGATAGTTTTGATTTCGCAATGCGCCGTCGTTTTCGTTTTATTGAATTAAAAGCTAATGATTGTACAAAAATACTAGAAGAACTTAATGATCAAAATTTAAAAAATGAAGCTACTCAACGTTTGAAAGATTTAAATGAAGCTATTAAAAATACAGAAGATTTAAATGAAAATTATCAAATTGGAGCTGCTTACTTTCTAAAATTAAAAGAACTTAATTTCGATGAACTTTGGACTGATTGTTTAGAACCTCTTTTAAAAGAATATGTTCAAGGTACATATAACGAAAAAGAAAACATGCGTAGATTTGCTAAAGCTTATAGATTTACGAAAGAATTAGATACTGAGGAATAAAATAATGATAGATATCAAAATTAAAAAAGTTAAGGATAATAAATCAGAACATAAAAATAATTTTAAGGATATCTCTCATCTAACAAGTAAAATAGAAAATAAAACACTGGAACAACTTCAAAGAGAAGGAATCTTTATTTTTCCTGATTTACTAGACAAAGCTAGTGATATTACAGAAGAACAGAAGATTCTTCAATGTATGAATGAAGAGTATCACACTGGAAATGTTATGGGATTTATTGGATACCAAGATGAACGGCTAATTATTGAATCTCGATTTAGTACAGGAAACCATGATTACTTCTTTCAATATCTTCTTGCTAAAGTTTTAAAATTACCTAATCTTGTGAATCTAAATACTGATGTGAATCAAGATAATGGTTTTTCCAATCTTCTTATTTTGTTATTTCCTGCATATTTAAAAAGCGCAATGCGAAAAGGTATATTTAAAAAATATAAGAATCTTAATTATAATGATGCAAATGTTAAAGGTACTATCGATATTAAAAAACATATTATTTTAAATACTCCATTTATTGGTAAAATTGCCTATACAAAGCGAGAATATTCGTATGATAATTATGTGATTGAATTAATCCGTCATACAATAGAGCATATTAAGAAAAAATCCAATAGAATGATTCTTAATACAATCAAGGATGAAGTAAATGCAATAATTGCAGCAACTCCAAATTATAATTATTATGATAAAAGTAAGATTATCGCAGAAAATCAAAAAAATATTGTACATCATGGTTACTATAGTGAATATCGTACTCTTCAACAATTATGTCTTTTTATTTTAACAAATAAAAAGAGTAATTTAGGATATGGGCACAATCAATTTTATGGAATTTTATTTGATGGATCTTGGCTATGGGAAGAGTATATTAATACTCTTATTGATAATATGTTTCATCATCCAAGGAATAGACTAAAAGAAGGAACACAGTACTTATTTTCTACCCTTCAAAAAAAAGTTGGTCCAATCTATCCTGATTTTATTAGTTATAAAGAAGAAAAGATTATAGCCGATGCTAAATATAAGCCTATAGAAAATATTCGCAACGAAGATTATTTGCAATTATTGGCTTATATGTTCCGTTTTGATGCGAAGCAAGGTTATTATATTTATCCAGAAAATAATTCTGAACAAGAACAAAATTGTATATTGTATTTAAATCAAGGAACTAGTTATGATAAAGAAATTAAACGTGATGATATTTGCGTTACTAAATATGGAATGAAGATTCCTACTGCAGATTGTTATGATGACTTTGTTTTCCAAATGATGCAATATGAAGAAGAAATAAAAGAGTATTTTTCTAGTATCATAAATACGAATTAAAAGATGATTTCTATTGATTATTGATAGAAAACTTACCATTTTTTGAATTTGGTATAATTATATTAATAATAGATTTTATGTGAGGTAATTGTTGTGGAAAAAGAAGTAATCAAAAAAGAAAAAGATTTTAAAAAGAGTAAGTTTCCTTTTATTATGACAATTATAACTTTTATTATTGGATATATCTTCTTTTATTCAAGTAAGGGGAATCCATTAAATTTAAAAATGAAGATTTTATTAATTGGCTATTTACCAACCTTCCTATTTCTTGCACTTTTTTTAATTTCTTATTTTAAATGTAGTACAGAAAAATCAAAAGCTGTCATTACAATATTGTCTTCTATTTTAACTCTTTTTTTATTTGGCTATTATATTAGTGCAATATTTATATGTGCCTTTGAAGAAGCCGAAAATCCAATTACTGATGTTAGATATTATAAAGATAAAGTAAATGGTAGTCTTTTAAAGGCTTTTCCCAAAGAGATTCCAAATAATGTTGAAAAAGTTGAGTTTTATTACGCACCAGGTGTTTTACAAGGTGGAACAAATTACTCGTTGTATTATATAGATAAAAATATGACACTGGATAAATTTGCTCAAAAATATAAAGATCATGCTATATGGATTGGTCATAAAGATGAATATAATGAACAAAGTGGTTTGTTGACTGGCGCATTTTCATATACTCCTGCAGAGTATAACAATGAAGATGATTATATCATTTATTTAATGGAAGGTAAATGCGATCATTCAGGTTATTGTAATCATGGGGACTTCTTGATTGCTGCATATAATGAAAAAACCAATGAAGTTATATTTAAATCAGAACAATGGTAGTGATGGAAGAATGATTAATTAATAAACAACTAATAGTATATTTTGAAAATAGCATATGTCCAATCTATAATAAAAATGATTCTGGACATGGGATTGAACATATAGAATATGTTATTAAAAAAAGCCTAGAATTTGCAAAGCAATTTGATGATATTAATTTAGATATGGTTTATGCAATGGCTTCATTTCATGATATAACTCATCATATTGATAAAGATTATCATGAAGTATTATCTGCGAAGTTTTTTTATGAAAATGATGAAATGAAAAAAAATTTTTGACAATGAACAAAGAAAAATAATTATGAAAGCAATAGAAAATCATAGAGTAAGTTTAGAATTAGAATTCAAAATTAACCTATTGCTATTTTTATAATTTATTATATACCAGTTAATAAATTCATCTGTGGCACTTGTTCTATTATCAGGTCTATTATTTCTTTCTTCATCGGACATTTCTGCTAAAGTTTTACTACAATTCATTGGAATAAACACAAACCATAAATTAGATTTAGCTTTTTTGTTTTGTTCTCCTCTTATTTCGTGTGAAAGTGTACCTTTGCTAACTCCAAAGAATTGAAAATAATCTTTGCCATCAAAAAAAGTTAAACAATCTAAAAAATAACAGTTACGATTTTGAACTTGTTTCATTGTTTCTAATAATTCTGTAATATTTGATGATATACCACTTCGTTTTACAAAAGCACCAGGATATCCAGGATGATTAGGATAATCTTCTATATAAAAGCCAGAATCAGCAACAAATACAGGAGTACCTAAAATTTCAAAAGCTTGTCTTGCTTTTTCTTTTGATATGAATTTAATATCATTAACATTAGGTTCAACTAAATCGCATTTGAAATAATCTATTGTGATTCCAGCATTTTCAAACTTTTCTTTTACAGAAACATATTTACCATAATTTCCAGTGATATAAGTTAAGTTTTCCATATTACATTTCTCCTTTATATTTATATAATGTTTTTACTACATTTGGGTTATATTCAGGCATTGTTAGATCAATACCTTTATCATCGGCAATTTTTTTAGATAAGTAGTACATTTGCAGAGCTAAATAGTATTCTTTCCAAAAAATACTGGTATCTTCATCTAAAGTATGAAGTAGAAAAATATTAGAATATTCTTGTGTAAGTATTGGTAGTAATTCATTATCTAGGCCTTTCATTTGGTGTGCTAAGTAAATAATAGGGCTTGCAGGATTTTGAAATAATAAATTGCTTCTTCCATGACAGAAAGATCCTTTATCATGAACAACAACACTAGAAGTTCCTGTTTCTATCATATTAGATTCTAAAATAGAAGAAGAACAAGTTGTATCGTATCCTGATAAAATTTGAATAAGATTGGTGTCTTTAAAATTAAAATTAAGATTATAAATGCGTTCTTTACTTTTTTCTAATAATTGTTTTATTTTATTGTTTATCTTTATTAAATCTTCGCTTAATAATTCTGATTTTTTTTCTTCTTTTAATACATTCAAATCTAAAATCATTAACATAGGGGCTAGAGTAGGAATAATGGAAATAAAACTTTTTTCACGATTTTCATATTTATCATTACTCCAATTCATATTGTAAAGTGTAGGTAACTTGGTATTACCACATAAATAATAGTCTTCTGCTTGCATTATATATTCACTATTAATTATATAACGTTTGCCATAAAAATTATTATGGTAATGCTCAAGGATTTCCCTTATACCATTTGATTTCCCACTACTTGAAATGGCAATCAAATTATTAAATTGTTTAATATTTTCTTTATAAAAATAATCTCTTGGTTCAATTACTTCGCATAAAACTCCTTTTGATTCTAAATACATTTTGAGATAGTAGGCAACTGCTTTAGAACCTCCAGTGGCTACAATCAAAGTTGGGCTTTCTCTAAATCCTTTAAAATGAAGATACGTAAATTGATTTGGATCATTTATTTGTAGCAACCTTTCCTCTAATTTAGAAAAATTAATTTCTGTTGTTTCAGTATATGTATGTTTCATAAAAACTCTCCTTTTCTAAATTCATAATAACAAAAGAAGAGGAAGTATTTCTGTCAGTTATCAAAATTTTCTAAAATTTCTATTGATTTAATTCGATTGATATAAAAATGCCTGATTTCTTCTTTAGATTCACAATAAGCAGCAACTCCCCATTCATTTCCTAAAAGGATTAAATCATAGGGGTGGATAATTCTTTTAGAAATGTTTTTTTCATCTTTAGAATAATATTCGATAAAACATTTTCTTTTTTCTTTTATAGCTTTATTTACTAGGTTTAAAAACTCTTTATTTTTAACATTTATAGTATTTGGTGTAATAAATCTTTTAGGAACATTAATATTTTGATTTAATACATATCCTCCATAAGGACCCTTAATAGTATCAATATAAATACCTGCTTTTTCTATTTCATCTTTATAAACACGAATCATTCTAGGAGATACTTCAAGCTTTTCAGATAATTCTTGAATACTGTATTTTCTTCCTGAACTTAAATATTCAATCATGGTAAGAACGTTACTAATTTTAGACATATTACACCTCCTAAGTAATGTAGTATAGTATAACACAATTAGTAGTAAATTGTGAAAATTTTATTTACATATAGATATCAAAATACAAGTTCGTTTTTACCTGATAAAAATGATTATTTAAAAAAAGAAAACTCACACGAGGGTGTGAGTAATTATCACATTGGAGCGGACAAGGGGAATCGGACCCCCACACCAACCTTGGCAAGGTTGTATTCTACCATTAAATTATGTCCGCAAATAAAACTGCATAAAACAGTAATTATTAATTGGAGGGCCTAGTCGGATTTGAACCAACGATCAGGGAGTTGCAGTCCCACGCCTTACCACTTGGCTATAGACCCATCTAATATATTATATGCACTTCTTTGAGTACATTTCCATTCTACTAGAAAATAAAATAAAAGTCAATAAAAATACTTGTATTCGATAATTTTCATTGGTATAATAAAAATCGATAAGATGTATATATACTAACTATATATAGTCATCTATCATATATGAATCACTAGATAAAAGAAGGAAGGTAATAAAATGGATTATGAAAAACTAAAAGGTTCAAAAACAGAACAAAATTTAATGACAGCTTTTGCTGGAGAAAGTCAAGCTAGAAATAAATATACGTATTATGCTTCACAAGCTAAAAAAGATGGTTATGAACAAATAGCAGCTATCTTTGAAGAAACAGCAAATAATGAAAAAGAACATGCTAAAATGTGGTTCAAATATTTACACAATGGTGCTGTTCCAACGACAAAAGATAACTTAAAAGATGCAGCATCTGGAGAAAACTATGAATGGACAGATATGTATGCTAAATTTGCTAAAGAAGCCAAAGAAGAGGGCTTTGATGAATTAGCCTTTTTATTCGATGCAGTAGGAAAAATAGAAAAAGAACATGAACAAAGATATTTAACTCTTCTTAAAAATATAGAGGATGAAACAATCTTTGAGAAGAAAGAAAATAAAATTTGGATTTGTCGTAATTGTGGACATGTTTATGTAGGAACTAAAGCTTTAGAAGTTTGCCCAGTATGTAAACATCCAAAAAGTTACATGGAAGTAAAAGCAGATAACTATATGTAAGAAGAAACTCTTCTTCTTTTTTTTGGTAATTTTTAGAAGTTTAGGACAAATAAAGTAATAGAAAATAAGGAAATTACATACAATTAAATATGGAAGTAGTACTCAAAAAGGGGTAATATCATTTGCATATTTTAATGAGATATGTTATTATATATGAGCCCGAGAAAGAGGAATTATGAAAAAAATTTATAATTATACTTTCCAGCTGGTATGTATTTATATTTTACTATTATCTTTATTTTCTATTTCGATAATAAATATAAACGTAAATTACTATCATACCTATGTACAGAATGCAAGCCAAGAAAAAGCAGTAGTTAGTACTCTTCTAATCCAAAGTCAACAAGATACAAAAACAATAGAAGAGGGAAGTATAAACATCGTAGAAGAAAATTCTTCTACTCAACAAGAAAACGAGGTAAAATCTACTTCATCAGAACCCAAAGAAAATGTAAATATTGTTGATACATCTACTTTTGCAGTATTATCACAAGAAACAGTAGCGATTAGTCATTACGGGCATGACTGCTATGGATGTACAACCGGATATACAGCTTCTGGATATTATGTCGGTGATGGTAGAATTTATTATAATGATGATATGTTTGGTAGTGTTAGAATTGTAGCTGCAGATAATAAGTATCCTTTAGGAACTATTTTGCGATTAGACTACCAAAATATAAAAATAACAGCTATTGTATTAGATCGTGGTAGTGGTATTGGAGATGGAAAAAAATTCCAAATAGATTTGCTAACTACTAGTGAAAATCAAGCAGAAACATTAGGTATTATTGAAAATACTAAATTAGAAGTACTAAGACTAGGTTACTAGTTTTAGTATTTTTTTTATATAAAGTACTAGTTTTCTATTTTTTTTATGTTATAATATTATTAAGTAAACTTAGGTATGGTGATAATATGAGAAAGAAAAATAGGGAAAAATTATTTAAGCATCAAATTTTAATTACAGCAATTTCAGTTTTCGTCGTTATCTGCTCTATGGTTGGTGGAAGTTATGCTATTTTTTCTTCTACATCAACAGCAGGTGAATATAATATGTTAAAAGTTGGTGATTTAGAAATTAGTTATGTAGATACCGGCGATGGTTACGGAGATGTTCTGTCTTTAAGTGGTGTTTATCCAATGAAAGATCCTGCAAATGAGGAATTTGAGAACATGAATTCATATCGTTTTAGTATTACTAACACAGGTACGATTGCTGCAGATTTTAAAATTAAAATATTAAATGATGAATCCATTATTAAAGCAGATAATTGTGAAAATAATCTATTATCTCCACAATATATTAAATATAAATTAGATAATGATCAGCCTAAATTATTAGAAGATACAAAATCAAAAGGATATACTATTTATGAAGAAGAAAATTTACAAGCTAAGAGCAGTGAAATTCATAATATTTGGATTTGGATTGATGAACATGCTCCAAATGATGTAGTTGGTAAACATTTTCACGGAAAAGTCGTAATTGAAAGTATTCAAAGTGGTGTTGATGGAAATGTTCAAGAATATACAATTGGACAGACCGTAACCTTAAATGATGATAGTGCTTGGCATGTATTAGAAAATAGTAGTGCAGAATCTATGACCGTTACTTTATTAAGTGATTTTAATTTAGATATCAATGGCAATTATTGCAAAGAAGAAAATTGTTTCACTCAAGTTTTTGATCAAGCAAATATCAGATTAACAGAGAATAATTCTTATTGTATTACTCCTGAAAATGGATGTAATATGTATAATCAAAATGGAAGTAGTGTTATTTATGATTCTACTATAAAACAATGGTTAGAAACAAATTATTTACCAAAATTACAACAATCAATCAAAGATGCTAGTGGTACAGTAGAAGGATTGACTGTATCTTTACCAACCATGGAACAATTAGCAATTGCTAATAATAATGTTGAATTTCATCAAACGCTAATTACATTTGAGGCTAATCCTTGGTTATGTACGACCTCTTATTGGACTAGAACTCCATTTAATAAAGACACATCGAGTGTTTGGGTAGTTGACAGTAAGCGACAGAATAGTTATGTGCAATATGCTAGCAATAATACCATTGGGGTTAGACCAGTTATTGTTACATCAAAACAAAATATTAAACAATAATATATGAATAAATAATATTAATTAAGAAAAATGCATTTTTTGCATTTTTTTCATTTGATAAAAAATGGGTTTATGCAATTTTTTATGCAATTTTTTATTGCTTTTTTTATACAAAGGTGCTATAATATAAGCCGTATAAAAAAAGGGAGAGATTTAAATGAAATTACCTAATACAATATTAACACCAAACGTAATTCAAAATAATTTTTGGGATGAAGATAACGATATGGAAGAAATGGATTTAGAACCAAAATTATCTATGAAAGAAAGATTTCAATTATGGATAGCAAAAAGAAATGCTAGAGTAAAAGATAATTTAGATTTTGCAAGAAATTTTATGAATTCAATCAGCAAAAAAGTGGCATTAGCTTGTTGCATAACAGGTTTATTTGCAATATCTACGCTATTCATTTCTATCATCCAAATGCCTATTTTATGGAAAGTATTATTATTTTCATTATCCTTTGTTGGTTTTGAAATTAGTGAGACGAAAACTAGAAAAGTAGTAAATGAATGTAAAAAAATCAATCAGATGAATGATTCACAAAATAAAAATGAAAATGCTATAGAAAAGAAAACTAACATTTTTACCAAAATAAAAAATAAATTGTTTTCTAAAAAAAGAAATAGTGTCTCTCGTCAAGAAAATATGGAAGAAAATAAATCAAATATTGTAGAGGAAGATATGCCTGAAGCAATATCTGAAGAAATAACAGAATATACAGATGAAGATACATATAATAATACAGAAGAATATACAGATGAAGACACATATAATAATACAGAAGAATATACAGATGAAGACACATATAATGATACAGAAGAATATACAGATGAAGACACATATCATGATACGGAAGAATATACAGAAGAAGATGCATATGATGATATGGAAGAATATACAGAACAATCAAAATCTAATCATAGAAAGATAACCTTACATCCATTAACTAGACCTGTTAAAATTAAATCTTGGAATGTTGGAAGAGTGAAAGGTCTTGGAATATATTATATTGCGGTTCCAATAGAAAGTATTAATGCTCAATATTTTATTGAAGATGAAATTCAAGAAAAAATGCCAGAAGAAAGTTTTCAGGTATTAGAAACAGAAACTAAAAAAGTGTATGTTTTAAATAAAAAACCTAATATTTTTGAATAGTAAAGTTTAGTCAATCGACTAAACTTTTCTTTTGCTTTTTGATAAAATAATATCTGGAGGATAGTTATGAATCAAGATATTATTTTAGAAATTAGTAAAAATTTAAATATAAAACCTACGCAAGTAGAAACGGTATTAACTTTATTAAGTGAAGGAAATACCATTCCTTTTATCGCCCGTTATCGAAAAGAAAGGACAGGAGCTTTAGATGAAGAAATTATTCGTAGTATTAATGAAGTATACGAATATCAGATGAATTTACTTCAAAGAAAAGAAGATGTTATTCGCTTAATTGATGAAAAAGGACTTTTAACAGATGAACTCAAAGATGCCATTATGCAATGTCAGAAATTAGTGGAAGTAGAAGACTTATACCGACCATTTAAAGAAAAGAAAAAAACAAAAGCAACCGAAGCAATCAAAAATGGATTAGAACCTCTTGCTAAGATGATTATGTCTTTTCCAATAACTGGTAATTTAGAAGACATGGCTAAAAAATTTTTAAATGAAGAAGTAAAAACAATAGAAGATGCTATTCAAGGAGCAAAATATATTATTGCAGAATGGATTAGTGATAATGCTAGTTTCCGTAAAGAATTAAGAAGAAAGTTATATCAAACTGGTATTTTAACTAGCAAACTAAAAAAGAATGCGATTGATGAAAATAAAACATATGAAATGTATTATGATTATCAAGAGCCAGTAAATAAAATTAGACCACATAGAGTGTTAGCAACCAATCGCGGGGAAAAAGAAGATATTTTATCCGTTGATATTTCCATTTCTGATGAAATACTTCTTAGTTATTTAGAAAGTAAAATTATAAAAAATAAAGATTCTTTTGTAGTAGAAGAGGTTAAAGATGCCATAAAAGATAGTTATAAACGATTAATTTTACCAAGTATTATTAGAGAAATTAGAACGGAATTAAAGGAAAATGCAGAAATAGTTGCGATTGATAATTTTTCAAAAAATGTCGAAAGTTTATTACTAACCCCACCAATGAAAGAAAAAGTAGTATTAGGATATGACCCAGCTTTTCGTACTGGATGCAAATTAGCGGTATTAGATCCTACTGGTAAAGTATTAGATATTCAAGTAATTTATCCAACTGAACCCCATAATAAAATTGAAGAAAGTAAAAAAATTGTCTTAGATTTAATTGATAAATACCATATTGATATTATTGCGATAGGAAATGGAACAGCTTCTCGTGAAAGTGAAGCCTTTATTGCAGATACCATCAAAGAAGCCAAACGGAAAGTTGAATATATCATTGTAAGCGAAGCAGGTGCTTCTGTTTACTCAGCATCTCCTCTTGCCATTCAAGAATTTCCTAATTTAACCGTTGAAAAAAGAAGTGCTATTTCAATTGGAAGAAGGCTACAAGACAGTTTATCGGAATTAGTAAAAATTGATCCTAAGAGTATTGGTGTTGGTTTATATCAACATGATGTACAAGGAAAAAAATTAGATGAATCCTTAGATTTCGTTGTTACAAAAGCTGTAAATGGAGTAGGAGTAAATATTAATACCGCTTCTCCATCACTATTAAAATATGTATCTGGTCTTACTAAAAAAGCAATTGATGCTATTATTTCGTATCGTGATACGAATGGAAAAATTAATTCTCGTCAAGAAATCAAAAAAATGAAGGGTATCACAGATAAAATTTATGAACAATCCATTGGCTTTATGAGAATTATGGATGGTGAAAATCCTCTAGATAAAACATCAATCCACCCAGAAAGTTATCCGCAAACGATAGCTTTATTAAAATCAATTGATTGTAGTTTAGAAGATATTGGAACGGACCAATTAAAAGAAAAATTAAAACAATACGATATTAAAAACTCTAATTTAGATATTGATTCCTATACCTTACAAGATATTATTGATGCCTTGACAAAGCCTAATCGTGATCCTAGAGATGAAATGCCTAGACCAATTTTAAAAAGTGATGTTTTACATATAGAGGACTTGCATATTGGCGATAAATTGCAGGGAACCGTTAGAAATGTAGTAGATTTTGGATTATTTATTGATATTGGACTTCATAATGATGGACTAGCGCATATTTCAAAGTTATCAAAAGAGTATATTAAGCATCCTTCTGAATTATTTAGTGTTGGTGATATTGTAGATTGCTTCGTTATCGATATTAAAAAAGAACAAGAAAAAGTATCTCTTAGTTTAATAGAAGAATAACTACAGAAAAATAATAATTGATTATAGAAAGATATATTTTTAAATTGTAAAAAAATGTATTTTTCTTTTTGGTACTATAAAAGTGTAATAATTAATTACAGAAATGTAGTTGAATATTACACTTCTTTTTATTATGATTG
>CANQBE010000017.1 GCA_947589515.1 uncultured Bacilli bacterium | reverse complement strand
ATCATAAAAATCCAGAATTAATGATGCATCATATTACCTTTCAAAAAGGAAGACGTCTAACATCAGAGGAAAATTCTGTCAAACACCGTTAATTTTAGGGTATCAAAATTAATAAAATGCGCTATAATGAATATAATAAGAAAGGGTGAAGTATATGAGCATTGTAGATGCACTGATTATATTAATGATTTTAGCTTTTGGTGCGAAGGGTTTTAAAAATGGGGTTTTTAAACAATTAGTAACAACAGTTGGATTTGTGATTGTAGTTGTACTTGCATTTTATTTAAAAAATCCAATAGCGGAATTTTTAAGTTTACACCTACCATTTTTTACTTTTGGAGGAACTTTTGCTAATGTCGCTAGTGTCAATATTTTATTATATCAATTAATTGCCTTTTTGGTGGTCACGATTATTCTAGAAGCAATCCTAAAAATCTTAATCAAAATAACAGGAATCATCGAAAAAATTTTAAAATTCACTATCATTTTAGGAATTCCTTCTAAAATACTTGGCTTTATTGTTGGTGTGATAGAAGGATTTGTAGTAACTTTTTTAATTCTATTCTTCTTAAGACAACCAGGATTTAATCTAAAAATATTTGATGATAGTAAACTTACTAGCCCTATCCTAAATTCTACACCTATCTTATCTCAGGTAGCAGGTAATTTTGTAAATACATTCAATGATTTATATGACTTAGGAAATGATTATTATGAACATCAAATGGACGAAAATACTTTAAATTTAAAATCGATTGACATTATGTTAGAACATAAAATTATTACAGTCGACTATGTGCTAAAATTAATAGATGCTGATAAAATTAAAATAGTAGGAATCGATAGTGTACTAAATAAATATAGATAGGAGATTGAATTCACTATGATAAAAGAATTAGGAAAAGAAAATTTAATAGAAGAAATTAAACAAGGTTTAACTTTAGTAGATTTTTATGCAGTATGGTGTGGTCCATGTAAAATGATGCATCCAATTATTGAGGAAATTCATACGAGTTATCCAGATTTAAAAATAATTAAAGTAAATGTTGATGAGCATGAAGAACTTGCTAGAAATTATGGTATTATGAGTATTCCTACCTTGATTTTATTTCAAAATGGTAATATCGTAGAAAAAAATATAGGATTAACTCCAAAAGAACAATTAGAAAAATGGTTAAATCAGCATCAATAAAAAGACTTTTTTCGAGTTTAGAAAAGAGTTTTTCTTTTTTTCTTTGCAAGAATTCTATTTTATTGTATAATTGATATAGAATAGAAAAGGAGCTAAGATAAATGAAGAAAATATATACTGGTATTGATCTTGGCAGTTATAGTATTAAGGTGATTGTATGTGAAGTAGTGAATCATAAATTTCATGTTTTAGCGGCTTCCAATACAAGATGTAAAGGAATTAAAAATGGAATTGTGGTAGATCCTTTAGAAGCAAAAAGTGCTTTACTCAAAGCAAAACAAGATGTCGAAAAAATGTTAGGTTTTGCGATTCGAGAAGCAATAGTTACCGTTCCATCTTATGATAGACAATTTGATATCATCGAAAAAGAAATAGCATTTTCAGAAGAAAATCACCTAATTACTGATGAAGATATCAGAAATATTTTTGATCAAATGATGGAAGCACAAGAAAAAGAAGAAAGAAAAGTAGTTGCAATTACACCAATTTCTTTCCAAAATAATAGAAATGAAATAACACAAGATCCAAAAGGAATGATTAGTAATCATTTATTTGTGAAAGCGGTTGCCACTTCTATACCGAAAGAAAATGTAATCAATACGATTAGTTTGTTACAGGAATGTAATATTCAAGCAATTGATGTTACTTTAGGAGCAATTGGAGATTATTATGAAGCAAAAAATTCCGAAATGGACTCTAAAGTTTCAGCTATCATCAATATTGGATATTCTAAAACGGAAGTTTCTATTTTTAATAAAGGAATTATGATTAAAAATGAAGTGATAGCAGAGGGAAGTAAAACAATTGATCAAGAGCTAACTAGAATCTATCAGATCAAAAAAAGTCAGGCTAGAAAATTAAAAGAACACTTTGCCGTAAGTAATACTAGATATTCTGATATTAATGATACGATTGAACTAGTAAACAAAGAAGGTAAAATGTTAGTAATCAATCAATTAGAAGTATCAGAAATTGTGGAGGCAAGACTTAGTAATATATTAAAACAAGCAAAAAAAGAAATAAATGTCTTAACAAATAGAGAAATTAGTTATATAATAATCACAGGGGGAATAAGTGAATTAGCAGGTTTTGAATATGTAGTAGAAAATATCTTTGATAGAAGATGTTCTACCTTAAATATAAGTACCATGGGAATTCGTAGTAATATGTATTCTAGCAGTTATGGAATCATAAAGTACTTTCATGATAAGCTTGACTTTAGAGGGTTATCTTATTCAATGGTCAGTGAGAAAGAAGCAAATAGTTTAGTATCAACAGATGAAAAGGTATCTAATAAGAATCGTGATAATATTTTAAGCACAGTATTTGGATATTTTTCAGGTGAATAGGGAGGATAATATGTTTAATAGTTTAGAAATGGATCAATTAGCAAAAATTAAAGTAATTGGTGTTGGTGGCGCTGGATGTAATGCCGTTAACAGAATGATTGAATCAGGAGTAAAAGGTGTAGAATTTATTGTTGCCAATACAGATTTACAAGTTTTAAATAATTCTCGAGCTGATGTTAAAATCCAAATTGGTGCCAATTTAACAGATGGTTTAGGAGCAGGTGCGAATCCTGATGTAGGAAGAGAAGCTGCTGTAGAAAGTAAAAAAGAAATAGAAGATGCTTTAACAGGAGCAGATATGGTTTTTGTTACTTGTGGTATGGGTGGAGGAACTGGTACCGGTGCTTCTCCAGTAATTGCAGAAATATCACAGACAATTGGTGCATTAACCGTAGCTATTGTTACAAAACCTTTTGGTTTTGAAGGAAAACGTAGAATGGAAAATGCCCTAAAAGGACTAGAAGAATTAAAAAAGCATGTTGATACCTTAATTGTTATTCCAAATGATCGTTTAAGAGAAATTATTGATAAGACAACTCCAATGTTAGAAGCATTTAAAGAAGTTGATAATGTACTTCGTAGAGGAGTTCAATCTATCTCTGATTTGATTGCTGTAGTAGGACTTGTAAACTTGGATTTTGCTGATGTAAAAGCAGTAATGCAAAATTCTGGTAAAGCCATTATTGGAATTGGAATTGGTATGGGAGAAGATAGAGCTATTGAAGCTGCAAAGCAAGCTGTTTCTTCACCACTTTTGGAAACCAGTATTCAAGGAGCTACCAATGCTATTATCAATGTTACTGGTGGTGTGAACTTAACTTTATTTGAAGCAGAACAAGCTGCCGAAATTGTTCGTGCTGCATCTAATACTGATATTAATACGATTTTTGGTTCTGTGATTAATGAGAATTTAACAGATGAAGTAATCGTTACGGTAATTGCTACTGGATTTGATAAGAATGAAAAGACAAAAGAACCATTATATAATAATGTTCAAAATACAACGAGAAGAACACAACCAAGAGAAATAGAAGTAATGGATAATGATTTCGATGATGATGACGATGATGATGGAGATGAGGATGATTTTCCTATCTTCTTACAAAATAAAAATTTCTAATCAAAAATAAAATGTGATGATCGCCTTGGAAAAGCGGGAGCAATATAAAGAAAGAGAGATTCTTCTAAAGGATAAATAGGGTGGAACCGCGGAATATATTTCGTCCCTATCTCATTAGGAGAAATCTTTTTTCTTATCTAGGAAAGGATGTAAATTATGAATGTAGCAATTTTATCATCAAGCTCTAACAACATTGATTCTTATTATGGTAGTATTGCCAGAAGTATTTCGCACTATTTAGCGTGTAATGATTTTGATTTAGTATATGGTGGATGTTCTACTTCTATGATGGGAATTTGCTATGATGAATTTAGTAAGAATAATCGAAAAATATATTCGTTTACGACCGAAAAATATACGGATGATATTGCGAACTTACCGAAAGCAATGCATTATATCAGAAAAACAACTTTTGATATGAAAAAGGATATGTTTGAAAACTCTGATTTAATCGTAGCATTACCAGGTGGTATGGGAACTTTATCTGAACTATTAGCATTTATGGAAGAAAATAGAAGTAATGATAAACAAGTTCCTATTATGATATATGATGAAAATAACGATTATCAATTTTTATTCCAGCAATTATTGTACTTAGAACAGAAGGGCTTTCATCAACATATCATGGATTTTATGATAGTGTGCCATAATAAAGAGGAATTTGAACAAAATTTAATTCAAATAATGAGTAAGGAAGAAGGAAAAAGAAAATGAATGAAAACAAACTAACAATGGAAAAACTAGTGAACCTATGTAAACAATATGGATTTATCTTTCAAGGAAGTGAAATCTACGGAGGACTTGCCAATACTTGGGATTATGGGCCATTAGGAGCACGATTAAAAAATAATATCAAAGATACGTGGAGAAAAAGATTTATTCAAGAAAGACCAAATGCTTATGAAGTCGATGCTGCCATTTTAATGCATCCAAGAGTTTGGGAAGCAAGCGGTCATGTTTCCAGTTTTTCAGATCCATTAATTGATTGCAAACACTGTAAGATGAGACATCGTGCTGATAATTTAATTGATGATTTTGATAATAGTGCTCATGCAGATGGTATGACTCAAGAAGAAATGCTAGATTATATTAAAGAACACCAAGTACCTTGTCCTAAATGCGGAAAAAGTGACTTTACAGGAATTCGTCAATTTAATTTAATGTTTGAAACTTATCGTGGTGTTACAGAAGATAGTAAAAATAAAATTTATTTAAGACCTGAAAATGCTCAAGGAGAATATGTAAATTTTTTAAATGTACAGCGTTCTATGAGAGCAAAACTACCATTTAGCATTGGTCAAGTTGGAAAAGCATTTCGTAATGAAATTACTCCCGGTAACTTTACCTTTAGAACAATTGAATTTGAACAGATGGAATATCAAACTTTCTGTAAAGAAGGAACGGATAGTGAATTATATGCTTATTTTAAAGAATATGCCAAAAAGTATTTTACAGATTTAGGATTACCGATAGAAAAACTTCGTTATCATGATCATGAAAAATTAGCACATTATGCAAAAGAAGCATGTGATATCGAATATCAATTTAGTTTTGGTTGGGGAGAAATCAATGGAACTCATAATCGTACGAACTACGATTTAAGTCGTCATCAAGAATATTCTAGCGTTTCTCAAGAATATCTAGATCCTGAAACCAACGAAAAATATATTCCTTATATTATTGAATCTACTGTTGGTTGTGATCGTTTAGTTTTAGCTATCTTAGATAATAGTTATGAAGAAGAAACTTTAGAAGACGGAACCACAAGAGAAGTAATGCATTTTCATCCTTATCTAGCACCATATAAGGTAGCAGTTTTACCATTAGTCAAAAAATATCATAGTGAAAAGGCACAAGAACTTTACCAAAACTTATCAAAAAAATTCACAACGACTTATGATGAAACTGGTAATATTGGAAAACGTTATCGTAGGCAAGATGTAATTGGTACTCCTTTCTGTATTACGATTGATGATGAAACATTAAATAATGGTACAGTAACCATTCGTAATCGCGATACGATGAAACAAATTACGTTACCAATTTCAGAAGTAGAAAATTATATTAGCGAACAAATCGCATTTTAAAAGAATTCAATCATTGAATTCTTTTTCTATCATCTTTTTTTCTAAAATTTCATAGTCATAATTTTGAAGAAGGGGTAATTGTTCCAAAAATAAATCAATTTCATAAATAACTTGTTCTAAAAATTCTTTTTTTAATATTTGATTAGAAAATAAATGATCTAAAGTTCTTTGATTTTCGTAACTTGTTTTCACCTTGACTAGATAGCCTTCTTTCAATTCTACGAGCTGATTTTCTTTTAAGGCGTCATTGACTGCTTTAGAATAGGCTCTAGTAAGTCCACTAGCACCCAATTTAATTCCTCCAAAGTATCGAACAACGATACATAAAATAAAATCGAGTTCTTTTTTATGAATAACTTCCATCATTGGCATTCCGGCTGTTCCACTTGGTTCTTGATCATCACTAAATTTTTGAACATTTCCTAGTCTATAAGCATAGCAGTAATGAGTAGCATCCTTATAAGTTGTTTTAACCTGTTGTAAATAAAAAGAAACATCTTCTATCTTTTTTACTTTATATAATAATGTAATAAATTTAGATTTCTGTATTTCATAGGAATAAATAGAGTTTTTTAATATCGTATACATATCCTTCACCAATTTTATTATATAATAGAAAAAGCATTTGTAAAAGTAAAAGAGTTGCGTTATAATAGAAACCACAAGAAGGTGGATGAGTATGGAAAGATTACTATCTTTAATTGAACTAACAAAAGGAAAGCAAAAACTATTAGATAAAATGATGCACACAGAATTAGAAGATAATCCAAATTTTCAAGAATATCAAGAATATTTACAAGAATATAAAACGGTATGCTATCTCTATGATAAAAAATTAAATCAAATATCTGATACGGATAAAATATCTTATTTAGAGAAAATGATAGAAATCAATCCTAATATTAATAGAACTATTACTTTAGAACAATTATCGGAATTTAATCCTGCACAAATCGTTCTTGCTAGAATCAAAATGGATTTAGGAAATTTTCCCTTTATAAAAGGATATATAAAAGCAAAAGCAACCAATCCTCTTCAATTCATTTTATCACAAATGACTGGAGGATTTATATCTGATAGAGAAGAATTAGAAATTAATGAAGATAGTATCAATCATTATTTCAGTCAAGATATCATGAATTGTCTTTACTATTTTATCAATCAAGAAATTAACCAATGTCATAATAAGAAAACGAAAGAATTTCTCACTAAGTATAAATATCGAATCTTATTACTATCTTCTGATTTAGAAAGTAGAATGTTATTATATCTAAATGATGTAACTAGTATGAACAATATTAAATTGCAGGATAGAATTACCATCGAAACCACAAATATGTCTTTAGAAGAATACATGAAAAATTTAGATAATGTGATTATTACTTGGTCTCATAATATGATTCGTTTCATTTTGATGAATAGAAATCCTAAAGATTTTGTAGTACAGAAAGTGCTTCTAAAAACCATTATGGGACTATTATCAGATAAAGAATACTGTGATATCATATTTATGGAATTAGAAGAAGTAATGGACGAAGAAATACCTTGTAATAAACAACGCTTAAAACAAATTAAAAATATTTTAATGCAAAGTAAAGAAATAGAATTTAATACGGTACAGAATAGAAAATATAAAAAAATATAAAAAGAAAAAAAGAGGGATAGCATGACAGAAGAAGTAAAAAATCATATTAAGGAAAAATTAAAACTAGTACCTAAATTACCTGGTAGTTACCAAATGAAAAATAAAGATGGTATTATTATTTATGTAGGTAAAGCCAAAAATTTATTTAATCGTGTCAAAAGTTATTTTACCGGAAGTCATTCTGGAAAAACAGCCATGCTAGTAAATGATATTACTGATTTTGAGTATATTGTGACTTCTAGTGAATTAGAATCTCTCATTTTAGAAATCACATTAATTAAAAAATATAATCCCAAATATAATATTTTATTGAAAGATGATAAGAGTTATCCCTATATTGAACTAACAAATGAAAAATATCCAAGATTAAGAATTGTCCGTAACATTAATCGTAAAAAACATAAGAGTAGGTTATTTGGACCATATCCGAATGTAACGGCAGCAAGAAAAACAGTAAATATGATTAATCGAATTTATCCACTTAGAAAATGTGAGACTTTGAAAAAGGAAGTATGTCTTTATTATCATATTGGAGAATGCTTGGGTTACTGTCAAAAAGAAGTGGATCTAGAAAAGCAGAATCAAATGATGGAAGAAATCATTTCCTTTTTAAAAGGAAATAGTGAACAGGTTGTATTAAAATTAAAAGAAGAAATGCAAAAAGCCAGTGATAATTTAAATTTTGAAAAGGCCTTAGAATTAAAAGAAATGTTAAAAGATATTGATATTACTCTAACAAAACAAAAGATTGATTTAAACAAAAATTATAATTTTGATGTCTTTGGATTTTATCAGGACCATAATTATTTATCGATTGTAACTTTTTATATTCGTGAAGGTTTACTATTTGGAAAACACAGTGATATTTTTACAACAGTTGAAGATGCCAGTGAAGAATTGATGCGTTATATGATTGAATTTTATGATAAGAACAATTTATTACCGAAAGAAATTATTGTACCCGAAATAGTAGAAAAAGAAATGCTAAGCGAATATTTGCATGTAAAAGTAAGTTCACCAAGTAGGGGAGATATTAAAAAACTCATAACTCTTGCTTGTGAGAATGCACAAATATTATTAGAAGAAAAATATGAAACGATTAAAACTGATGAAGAAAATCGTTTATCGGCACAAGAAGAACTAAAGAAACTCTTACATTTAGAAAAATTAGAACGAATTGAAGCCTTTGATAATTCTCATTTATTTGGAACTTTTTATGTAGGTGGTATGGTTGTTTTTGATAATTTCTTACCGAATAAAAATGAGTATCGTAAATTTAAAATTTCAACGGATGTCAAAGATGATTTATCGGCAATGAAAGAAGTTCTTTATCGCAGATATTATAAAGTATTAATGGAAGAAGTAAAAGCACCAGATTTGATTTTAGTAGATGGTGGTGAGTTACAGATATCAGTAGCCAAAGAAATTATTGATAGCTTACATCTTACTATTCCAATTTGTGGACTTAAGAAAAACGAAAAACACCAGACGAATATGTTAGTAAATGAAAATTTAGAAAGTATTCCCATGGAAAAAGATAGTAATTTATTCTTATTTTTAAACCGTATTCAAGATGAAGTACATAATTATGCAATAAGTTATCATCGCAATATTAAACAAAAAGGTACTCTAGCATCTTTACTAGATATGGCACCTGGTATAGGAGAAGTTAGAAGAAAAGAATTACTAAAAAAATTTGGTTCCTTAAAAAAATTAAAAGAAGCAACTCAAGAAGAATTAGAAACAGTACTTACTCATGATGTTGCCTTAAAATTTATGGAGTATTTGAAAAATTTGTAGTATCATCCGAAAGTATGTTAGAATATGAATAGATAACAGAAAGGAAATATAATAGTTATGAAATTAAAAGAACGATTAGAAAAAATTAATACTTATATTAATATAGAAGAAAAAATAAAAAATCAAAAAGAAGAAACTGAAAAACTTGATCAAGAAATATCTGAAAAGAAAGAAGAGATACAAGGACTTGATCAAGAAATATCTAATAAAAAAGCATTATTAGAATTCTTAAAAATAGAAGTAGTAGAATTAAAAAATTTTATAAATGAAAGTTTCACCAAAGAGTTTCCAAAAGGTGATTATACTGTAGATATTAGGAACTTATATATTATAGCTATCAATAATAAAAAGTATATCTGTAGTAGACTTCATACAACTGATGTAAGTGATTGGTTTACACGTGCTACCGGAAGATGTTATGTGGAATCTTATGAATATTATGATGTACTAAATGTAAAAAATCATAAGTATCAATATCTATATGGTTATCGATATACTCACTTTGATCGTGATGGAATCATCTCTCCGAAATTTAGTGGAAAAGAACCAGATTATGAAGAACATATTTTAAATCTTTATCCAGAATTATCTAATTTAGCTAATGATCGAGTTCCAAATACATACTTAAAGAAAATATATTATGAAATAAATGATTTAGGTCATAAGCAATTAAAAAAACAATTTTAATAAATGATATGATACCAAATTATATAATTTAGATCATGAAATAGGTAGTTGTATGAGAAAATTCAAATTTAGGTTAAAAAAGAAGATTTACAATTTGTATGAATTTGTAATCTTCTTTTTTTATAAAATTGTGATATGAAAAAAAGTAAAGTTTACAGAATGCTAAATAATATTATAATTTAATACTTGTGAGATTGATAGAAAAAATTTATAATATAGATATATAAAATAAAATAGCGAGGTAATGAGGTAAGAATGAAGAAGAAAGAATTAATGATTACACTAATCACATTAACTAGTATAATTTTGATTGTAGTAGGAGTAACATATGCTTTTTTTAATTATGTAAAAGAAGGCACAACCGATAATAGTATATCAACAGGAACAATTACTTTTTTGTATACAGAAATAGATCAAGTAGGAAGAGGAATTCAATTAGCAGATGCTTTTCCAATATCTGATAGTGTAGGACAACAACAAATGGGTGAAAAAGAAGTATTTAATTTTAAAATTACGAGTAATACAACACCAAAAACCAATATTCCATATGAAATTACGGCAAGAAAAAATGAAAATTCTACTTTGGATGAAAGCGAAGTTAAATTATACTTAACAGAAGTAACCGGAAATATAGAAAAAGAAGTCTTATTAAATAATTATGATAAATTACCACAAACAAATAAAGTATCTTCAAGTAAATATACAGAAAAGACAATTTATGAAGGAGAAGTACCAGAAAATAGTGTAGACTATGAACAAGATTTTCGATTAAGAATGTGGATAGATGAGAACACAGATTTCAGTCAAAAAGAAGATGGAACTTATCCAAATAATGAAAAGACATTTATAATTACTGTAAATGTATATGCAAATGGAAAAGTGATTACGGAAGAAGAATCACAAAATAAAAAGACGATAACGATTTTCAATAAAGAATTTGATGTCATACCAGGAGAGCCTTCCCTTGAAGAAATATCAGATAGTACAGATGAAGCATATTTAGAGCAAGTAGCAGCTAGTGGAATATATGAATCAACTAGTACCAATGATAATCGTCCAACCTATTATTTTAGAGGACAAGTAGAAAATAATTATGTACAATTTGCAGGTTATCTTTGGAGAGTAGTTCGAGTAAATGAGGATGGAACAATTCGCATCGTTATGGATAGAGGAATTAAAAATAATGAACAAATGTCTTATAGAAACCGATATTTTACAACTAGTGCTCCAACAAAATATTACACTAACAGTACTGCAATAATAGATTTAGAAAATTGGTATGATACAGAAATAGCTAGTAATATTAAAAATAAAAGTGTAATAGCAAGCGGAAATTATTTTTGTGAGCAAGCAAAAGTTACTCAATCTAGTGCTAGTAGTTATATTCCAGACTTTAAATGTGCAGTTGATGCTAATGGAAAAGGAATCGTTAATGCGAACATAGGATTACTGACTTATGATGAATATGTATATGCAACGATAAATACTAAAATGTCTAACTTTAAAAATTATTTAAATAATATTCCTTATACTACGTTTTGGACTATGAGTCCTGCTGATGATGGAGCAGTTTGGCAAGGAAATATTTTTTATTGGGGTTGGGTTGGAAATTCTATAATAACTAATAACGCTACTATACGTCCCGTTGTAAATTTAAAAGCAGATACTAATGCAACTGGAGAGGGAACTAGTGAATCTCCATGGGTAGTTATTACAGATAATGTAGAACCAGAAGTAATTCCAGAACAATCAAAATTATTGAAAGATAAAATTATGGAAAATGCTTTAATAGAAAATTCTTTCATAGTGATAGATCCAACATTAACTTTCCCTTCAAATTATGCTGGTGATTTTAGAGGATTATATAAATCAACTGCAACTAATGATAATCGCCCAACTTATTTCTTTAGAGGAGATGTTTATAATAATTATGTAAATTTTGCGGGATTTACATGGAAAATTATTCGAATTAACGAAGACGGAACTATACGTATGATTCTGGCAGAAGGAATTAATGATAATCAGCGATATCAATTTTCTTTGAGTACTGATTATTTCAATCCAGAGATTATGTATTATTCAAATAGTAATGTAAAAACCGAAGTAGAAAAATGGTATCAAGCAAATATTAGTGATCAAGGGTATGAAAATCATGTAGCAAGCGGAAATTATTTTTGTGAACAATTCAAAGTAACTGATGTTAATACAAATAGTTATATACCAGATTTTAAATGTTCGAATGATAAAAACGGAAAAGGAATTGTAAATGCAAGTGTTGGATTAATTAACTACGATGAAACTTTATTTGCTGGTGGATATTATTATAAATCAAATACCGAATTTTATTTATACGATTATCATAATGGAGCAACTTGGATGATGAGTCCTAATGATCGTGAAGGTTATTACCATATTCCAAAAGGATGGTCCTTAACAGAAAATGGCACAATAGATATATCACAGATAAGTGAATCCATCCCTTTCCCTATCAGACCAGTTATTAACCTACTAGCCGATACTATGGTAAAAGGAAATGGTACCAGTACCAATCCTTATGTAGTACAATAACAAAAATAAAACAGTAATTTTAATTAAAAAGATGAATTATCATGAGAAATTCATCTTTTTATATGATATTTTTTCTTTTTTTCTAATTAAAAATATTATATAATATAGACAATGAAGTAGGTGGTTGTATGAGTAAAATTCAAATTATGGATGAAGTACTAGCAAATAAGATTGCTGCAGGAGAAGTCGTTGAAAAATGTATGAATGTAGTAAAAGAACTAGTTGAAAATGCTATTGATGCACAAAGTACAGAAATTAAAATAGATTTACAGGATTCTGGTGTAAAAGAAATCAAAGTAACAGATAATGGAATCGGAATGGATCAAGAAGATGCTGTTCTTGCTTTTTCTAGACATGCAACTAGTAAACTTACCAAAGAAAAAGATTTATTTCATATCCATAGTTTAGGTTTTCGTGGTGAAGCCCTACCTTCGATTGCTAGTGTATCGAATGTCACTTTAAAGACCAGTAATGGGGAAACAGGAACCGAAGTAGAAATTCATGGAGGAACATTAATTTCAGTAAATCCTAGTGATTTAACCCAAGGAACCACCATCACTGTAAAAAATTTATTCTATAATACACCCGTACGTCTAAAATATTTAAAAAATTTATATACGGAACTTTCTTATATTACTGATTACGTTAATAAAATGGCGTTAAGCTATCCGAATATTCGTTTTCAACTAACCAATAATGATAAAGTACTCTTAAAAACAGATGGTAGTAATCGTCTTTTAAAAGTCATTAATGATATCTATGGATTATCTGTTACGAAGAAGATGATTGAAATTCATGGAGAAAATGAAGATTATAAAATAGAAGGATATATTTCTTATCCAGAACTTCAAAAAAGTAATAAAAATGCTATTACTCTTTTAGTAAATGGTAGAGTAATTCGCAATTTAGATATCATTCGTTATATTACGGATAGTTATCATACTTATATTCCTCAAGATAAATATCCAATTGTGGTACTTAAAATAGAAGTAGATCCAATTTTAGTAGATGTGAATGTACATCCTACCAAAATGGACATTAAATTTTCTAAAATGGATACATTAAAAGATCTGATTACCAAAGTGATTACTGAAAAATTAGAATCTTTAACACTAATACCAGATGCGGCATTAGAAACGATTGTAGATGAAAACAAAACTAGAATTTCGACTGTTTATACTCCAAATAAATTTGAAGAGTTTAATGAGTCCAAAAAAGAAGAAGAGTTTCAAGAATTTGAAAAAACGACCTTAAATTTTGATGTTCAAGAAAAAGAAGTTCCCTATCAAAAAGAAGCTTCTTCTACAAGTATAATGGAAACAACAGATTCTCCAAAAGAACGAATCAAAAAAATGTATCCAGTAGGACTTGTTCATGCAACTTATATTGTAGCAGAAAATGAAGATGGAATGTACTTAATTGATCAACATGCTGCTAACGAAAGAATTAATTATGAATATTATTTAAAAGAAATGAGTAATCCTAAACCTGAAATTATCGATTTATTAGTACCAATTACTTTAGAATTTCCAAGTAACGAATATCTTATTTTAAAGGAAAATCTGAATTTGCTAGATCAATTGGGAATTGTCTATGAAGAATTTGGTTTTCAAACTTTATTAATTCGCAGTATTCCTGTTTGGCTTACAAAATCAAATACGGAACAAGCACTTCGTCAAATTATTGATATCATTGTATCAAAAGAAGATTTTCAATTAGAGCGATTCTTAGACCATATTGCAGCAACTGTTGCTTGTAAAGCAAGTATTAAAGCTAATGATCATATCATGCAAGAAGATATGGAAGTATTATTAGAAAGATTAAGATCCTGTGAGAACCCATTTACTTGTCCACATGGTAGACCAACTATTATTACGTATTCAAAATATGATTTAGAAAAGTTATTTAAAAGGGCAATGAGTTAGGAAGGAATGATTATATGGAAGTATTACTGACTAGATATATTTTAGAAATTATGCAAGAGCCTAAATTAATAAAACTGTATAATAATGGAATTTGGTATCCCAATTTCGATGATTATCGTCTATATTTACATAAATTCGAAAAAAATAATGAAAATTTTGCCAAATTAATTCAAAGATATCGCTTGGTCAAAAATAATGATCACCTCATAGAAACAATTTTCAGTGATGACTTAGACAAGGTATCTACTTTTTTAAAAAAGGATGCTATCTTTATCAAAGCAGATTATGGTACAATCAGATGTCCAAATCCAAGTACGATGGTAGAGCCATTCCTCCCATCAACCTGTTATATTAGCAATGGCTTTTTTGCAAATACCGAAACAATAGCCTTAAAATTAGTTGGCTGTGGCAGTTTTGCGATAGGGGTATGTGATAATCCAACTTCCACTTTTTATCAAGATAATAAAAAAAGAATGGAGAACTTCCAAAAAATATTAAAAAAGAGACATATTCCATATCAACAATTTCAACATAAAAATCAGCGTGATACAGCCAATATTCTATATTATAGGTGTGGTACCTTATGATTTTAGTAATTGTAGGACCAACTGGGGTAGGGAAGACTAAATTAAGTATTGAACTTGCTAAAAGATACCAAGCAGAAATTATTAATGCCGATTCTATGCAAGTATACAAAGGATTAAATATTGGTACAGCCAAAATAACAGAAGAAGAAAAAGAAAAAATACCACATCACTTATTAGATATTGCGGAAATAGAGGATGTTTATACTGTATATGATTACCAAAATGATTGCCGTAAAACAATAGAAGAACTTACCAAAAAGAAAAAAAATATCATTATTGTAGGAGGTACTGGTCTTTATTTGAAAGCCGCTTTATATGACTATCGGTTTTCAAAAGAATCAACACTAAATAACTATGATGATCTATCGAATCAAGAAATTTTAAATAAAATTAAAAAATATGAACCAACCTGCAATATTCATATCAACAATCGCAAACGTTTAGTAAGATTATTAAATAAATATGAACAAAATTTAATAACGGAAAAAACAGGAAATAGTCCCTTATACGATTTCTATATGATTGGCTTGACAGTAGATAGAAAAACGCTTTATCAAAAGATAGACGAAAGGGTAGACTTAATGTATCAGCAAGGACTAATAGAAGAAGTAAAACCATTATATGAAAAAAACGTTTTTACTAAAGCGATTCAAACAGGAATTGGTTACAAAGAATTATATCCTTACTTTAGAGGAGACATTAGTTTAGAAGAAGCAATTTCTACAATTAAAAAAAATTCTAGACATTACGCAAAACGACAGTATACTTTTTTTAAAAATCAATTTTCTGATATTCATTGGTATCAAACTAATTATGAAGATTTTTCTCAAACAGTAGAAATGATCGTCGAAGATATTAATCAATGGAAAAAGGATAACTAGTTGCATTAGTTATCCTTTAATTCTCGATAGACTTCTAAATCATAAATATGTTGATCTGTTTCTAAATTTTTTAATTCTTCACTAGTAATCAAAAAATAATCATATTCCAAAACATCTTCTCCCGTAGAAGTAACAGGATCATCCCAAGTTAGATCCAAATGATACCAATGATTATTAATGTATACTAAATTCCATATATGATTTTCACTAGAAATTTTATAATTGGGAATATTCAATCGATCTAAAAATAATTTCATACTATCAGCATATCCACCACATATTCCAAAATGTTCAATTAAAGTACCATAAGCAGTATCCGAATGATAAGTAGTTACTTTTTTATCACTACGATCGATATCATATTTCGTATGATTAATCACATAATCATGAATTGTTTTTATTTTTTCTTCTGTATTCATATCGTCGGTAATAATTTCATTTAGAATATTGGTAATAGTAGTTTCTAAGACTTGAATTTGCGCTGGCTCATACGTATGAGTAATATGAATCGTAACTTTTCCTAAACTATCAAATTCTGTATCCAAATTTTGAAAAATATAATAAACAGGCACAAAATTATTAATATTCGATAAAAGAGTTTGATTATCAGAAATGTAATTAACATCTTCAATACAATTTTTATATTCCTTGGAACAATAAAAGGTAAAATCAGTCATTCCAGAATTTAAAACAGTATAGTAGATATTCATAATATCTTGACGGTTCTGAGGAGAAAAATTGTTTGTTAATTGGACATATTGATAATTTTTATTAGCAGAATATGCATTATTTACTAAAGAAGTAGGTGTTCTATCAAGATTGGCAAATGTGGTTACTAAATAGGACGTAATATCTTCTTTATATAATAGACAAACCGCAAAAATTAATAAGATTAATACAATGGATAATATTTTTTTCATATCTTCACCTAATTATCATTATATGCTATGATATCGATAGAAAGCAAGAAAAATATTGTATCAGTTAGTAAATTATGCTATGATAATACCTAGCGTGAAGAATACAACAGATAATAAATATCTGTGTTGTTGGTGGTGTTTTTGTGAAGCAGTTAGAAAGAATCAATCAAATTAATGACATAAAAAAATTAAATTATGAAGAAAAAATAGAATTAGCAAAAGAAATCAGAGAATTTTTAATTGATAAGGTCTCTAAAAATGGAGGACATCTAGCTTCCAATTTAGGTGTTGTTGAATTAACCATTAGTTTATGTAATGTTTTTGATTTTACCAAAGATAAAATTATTTTTGATGTAGGCCATCAAAGTTATGTATATAAAATTTTAACCGGTCGTAAAGATCAATTTGATCAGCTTAGAAAATATAAAGGGTTAAGGGGATTTCCCTATAAGAAAGAAAGCCCTTATGATTATTTTGAAACCGGTCATAGTAGTACATCCATTAGTGCTGCGGTAGGAATGGCTAGAGCAAGAGACATCCAAAAAGAGGATTATCATGTAGTTGCTTTTATTGGAGATGGGTCTATTTCAAGTGGAATGTCTCTAGAAGCAATTAATGATTTAGGATTTCGTAAAACTAAATTAATTATTATTCTAAATGACAACGGAATGAGTATTTCCAGTAATGTAGGTGGAATCTCTAGTTATTTAAGTAGACTAAGTTTAAATGAAAGATACATCAAAATTAAAAATAAGATTAAATATAGTTTAGATGATACGAAACTAGGAAATATTTCCTTTAAATTTTTATCACGTATCAAAGACGGTATTCGAAAAATATTAGTTCCTTCTAAATATTTTGAAGATATGGGACTTACCTATATTGGTCCCATTGATGGACATAATATTTCGGAAATTGAAAAAGTTTTAAAAAGGGCTAAAAAGGTAGAAGGTCCAGTTCTGATTCATACAGTTACCAAAAAAGGAAAAGGATATCATTTTGCCGAAAAAATTCCTGAAAAATATCATGGTGTTTCTACATTTGATAAAGAAATAGGTATTCAAGAAAATGATAAAGAGACCTATACTTCTATGTTTGGAAAAGCAATCACAAAATTAGCAGCAAAAGACGAAAAAATAGTAGCCATTACAGCAGCCATGCAAGATGGAGTAGGATTAACAGAATTTGCTAAAAAGTTTCCTAACCGTTATTTTGATGTAGGCATTTCAGAAGAACATGCGGTAACGTTAGCAGCAGGAATGGCAGTAGGAAAACTAAAACCTGTTTTTGCCGTATATTCCACTTTCTTACAAAGAGGATTTGATCAATTAGTACACGATATCTGTATGCAAAATTCTAATGTTGTATTCGCAATTGATAGAGCAGGATTAGTAGGACCAGATGGAGAAACTCATCAAGGTATTTTTGATTTATCTTATTTATCCATGATTCCGAATATGACGATTCTTGCTCCAAAATGTATGGAAGAAGTAGAGAAACTACTAAAATGGAGTATGGATCAGAATTTTCCAGTAGCCATTCGTTATCCTAGAGGAGGAGATTATCTAAAAATGAAACCTCTTACCAAAGTGTCTTTAGGAAAATGGGAAGTAATCACCAAAGGAAAAGATTTAGCAATCATTGCAACAGGAAAAATGGTCCAAAAAGCATATCAAGTAATCGAGCAAGAACATTTAGATATTACTCTAATCAACGCTACTTTTATTAAGCCACTTGATCAAAAAATGTTAAAAGAAATCGCATCAAAATATTCCTATATTTTAACGATTGAAGATAATATCATTAGTGGTGGTCTAGGTCATCAAATTTTATTATCTTTAAATGCCTTAGATTATCAAGGAAAAGTAAAAATATTAGGATTTCCTAATAAATTCATTGAACAAGGTACCATTGATGAATTATATCAGCAAGAACATCTAGATAATGCTTCGATTCAAAAAGAAATTAGAGATTTATTAAAAAAGAAACAAAAGAAAAGCCATTCCCATTAGAATGACTTTTTAATTTAAAGAATTTGTTTGTTTAGTTAATCTTGATTTTTCTCTTGCTGCTTTATTTTTATGAATTAATCCACTAGCAACAGCTTTATCAATTCTTTTGATAGCTACTTTTAAGTTTTCATTTGCTTGAGTTTTATCTTGTGCCTTGATAGCCTTTTCACTTTTCTTAATTGCTGTTTTCATACTAGATCTTCCAAGTGTATTATTCACATTTTTCTTAGCACTAGTAATTACTCTTTTTTTAGCACTTTTAATATTTGGCATAGTTTCACCTCACTTTTTTTAGCTACAACTAATGATACCAAATTTTTTTATAAAATGCAAATAAAATATCAAAAAAATGGAAAAAATAGGGATAGGTGATTCTATGAAGAAGGAAAAAGATTTAAAAGAGTATACCATTAGAACCGATTTAATTGTAGATCTCTTTGATATAAATCAAGAAGAAGAAGGTATTTTAGTAACCGAAAATACCCAAGAAGACATTCATATTTTAGAAGTTGAAATTATGAAAGAAGAAAATAAATTACATAAGAAAAAAGGAAAATATATTACGATTAGTTATCAAGATGTAACAGATAAAGAAAATAGTAAAGCCTTAGAACAAGTCATAGTAACGGAATTAAAAAAATTAATGGAATCTTTAAAAATACCCGAGACGGCTAAGTGTCTAGTAGTAGGACTTGGAAATCGTGCATCAACTCCGGATGCATTAGGTCCTAAAACAGTAGAGCAAGTCTTGGTAACTAGGTATTTATATGAAATTGAAGAAATAGAAGTAGATCAAAACTATCGAAATGTTGCTGCCTTAATTCCCGGTGTAACAGGAAATACCGGTATTGAAAGTAGTGATATTATCTTAGGTATTATTGATAGAATCAAACCCGATTTTGTCATCGCAATTGATGCATTAGCATCTAGTAGTATGGACCGCATCAATAAAACCATTCAAATGACAGATTCAGGAATTCATCCTGGTAGCGGTGTATATAATAATCGCAAAGAATTAAGTTATGAAACATTAAAGATACCTGTCATTTCTATTGGTGTTCCGACAGTCATAGAAGCTTTTGTATTAGTTAGTGATACGATGCAATACTTATTAAAGCATTTTAGTTACAATAAAGAAAATTATCAAAAAAATAAATTAGTACCGGTAACACTCAGAAATTATAAGGATTATAACCGAGAATTATCGAGTCAAGAAAAAGTAAAACTATTAGGAGAAATTGGTACTTTATCAGAAGAACAAGTGAAGGAATTAATTTTTGAAGTGTTAACTCCTATTGGTTATAATATGATGGTAACCCCCAAAGAAATTGATTTTGTGATGGATAAAACTAGCGAAGTTTTGGCAAATGCAATAAATAAGTCCTTACACAAAAATTTCGACATATAATCTCAGTCACCTATACTATATTAATAATAGTAGAGGTGATTTTATGAAAAGAATGAAAATAAAAAAGAAAAAAAGACAAAGATGGTTTATAGGAAAATTAGTTTTGATTCTCTTTTTGTTTTCGTTTTCTTTTTGTTTTACGCTCAGATATTTTGCTATCAACTTAGATAATGAAAGTTTTTTAAAATTATTATTACAGCACGGTAATAGCCATATAGAAGCTTCTGAAAAAAATTCTTTCTTTAGTCATTTAATTACATTAGTTACGAATATGGATCTTACCAATCCCACTACTTTATTAAAAAATAATTATACCGGAGAAGATTTTCAAACCTCATCGTCGGATGAAGATAAAGATTTAGAATCAGTTCCTTCTTCTAATTATGTAAAAGATCCATATAAAGGAGAAGAAAAAAAAGACCCATTAATTTATTTATATAATAGCCATCAATCAGAAGAATATGCCAAAAGTAATTTAGAAAGTTATAATGTAACCCCTACCGTAATGATGGCAAGTTATATTTTAAGAGAAAAATTAAACAATAATGGACTTCCTACCATTGTAGAACAGAATGATGTAACAGAATTTTTACGTACTAACAACTGGAATTATGCTGCTAGTTATCAAGTTACTAAATTATTAATGACAGATGCCTACAGTAAAAATCCAAGTTTACAATATTTTGTTGATTTGCATAGAGACTCTGTCAAAAAGAGTATTTCTACTACCACAATAGATAACAAGAACTATGCTAAAATTTTATTTATTGTTGGGTTAGAAAATAAAGATTATCAAAAAAATTTAAAAATGACGGAAATATTAAACAATAAATTTCAAGAAAAATATCCAGGCTTATCGAGAGGAATTTATAAAAAACAAGGAGCTGGGGTAAATGGAGTTTATAATCAAGATTTTCATCCCAATACGATTTTAATTGAAATTGGTGCTCAGGATAACACGATAGATGAAGTTTATAATACTTGTGAAGCAATTAGTGTAGTATTAACAGAATATATTAAGGAGCAGGCATCATGAAAGAAAATTTTATTCGTATTATGTCTTTAACGGTATTTTTAATTTTCTTAGCACTTTATTATTCTTCTAACGCAGGGTTAATTGATTATCAAGCCAAAAATAAAACAAAGTTAACCGAAGAACAGATTCAAATGTTTGAAGAAGATGTCAAGAATAATGTTGAAATTGATTTAAAGAAGTATATGGATAATAAAGAAGAAAAATATGATAATAGTATTTCAAAAGCAACACTAAAAGTATCCAATTCGATAGGAAAGACAGTAAAAAGTATTTTAGATTATTTCTTCCACAAAATGGAACAGACAATGAAGAATTAGATGTTGATTTACTTTTAAAAAATGATAGTTCCGTGTTTTTGGTAGGATACAATCAAAAAAAATATATTTAATAAAAATATATCCTAAAATGATTTAAAATGACGAAAATTAGTTGAAAAAGATGCAAAATTATAGTAAAATAAGTTTATCTTCTAGGAAAGAGGAGTAATGCAGGATTTAGTAATAGAAAGGGTATGGATGATGGAAATACCTACTAAAGAATGAATGAAGACACTTTCCATCATTAGAAAATCGCATACCTGCGTTATCAGATTAAGAAAAAAATAAGGTGGCACCACGGGGAAACTCGTCCTTTAGTGGGCTACCTTTTTCTATGGCAAGGAGGTTGTATGAAAGAGGTAAGAAAATATTTACAAGGATTTGGCTTTAATGATGAAAGTATTACCATTATATTAGAAACATACCCAATCTGTAATATGTCAGAAGATACTTTACTAGATCATTGTAAAGAAAATAATAAATGGTTTTTAGAAAATGACTACACCAAAGAAGAAATAATTAAAATGGGCAAACTTCTCCCAGCATTATATAGTTATAGTATTGATAACATCAAGCAAAAAATAGATGATTTAATAGAGTTAGGATACACCAAAGAAGAAATTATCAAGATGACCAAACTTCTTCCATCATTATATGGTTGTAGTATTGATAATATTAAACAAAAGATAGATGATTTCATCGAGTTAGGATATACCAAAGAAGACGTTATCAAGATGACTAATCTTCTTCCAGCATTGTATGGTTATAGTATCGATAACATTAAACAAAAAATAGATGATTTCATCGAGTTAGGATACACTAAAGAAGAAATAATTAAGATGACCAAACTTCTTCCACAATTATATAGTTTAAGCATCGATAATATCAAACAAAAGATAGAATATTTAAGAGAAATTCATTTAGATTTCATTGTAACAGGAGATACTAAAAAATTAATGCAAAGTGTCGATTTAACTTATGCAAGATATGAATTTCTAACAAATCAAGGAAAAATAATTGATATAGAAAATTATAGAATACTTTATTATGATAATAAACAATTTGCCAAACAATTTGGAGTAACAAAACAACAACTATTAACAATGTATCCTTATAAAGAAAGAAAAGAAAGAAGGAATGTAATGTGATAAATACTTTATTAGAATTAGGATTGACAGAGCAACAGCTCACAAATATAAAAGAATTTATAAATGATATTTATCAAGAAGATCTAAAGAAAAATATCCCTTTACTAAAGTCAGTAGGATGCGATATTGATTCTATTAAAAATATTATAATTGGAAATCCCTTGTTTCTACAAAGAAATTATAGCGATATTCAAAAATTGATTGATTATTTACAAGAACTAGGACTTACCTATTTAAATTTATTATTTGATAGTTATCCCATGTTTTTAAATAAAGATTCATTTGAAATAAAAAATTATATTGAAGATAGAATAAATTTGGGTGAAGAATTAGAAGATATTGTAGATGACATTGATAGTAATCCAATCATCATTGATGAGGTATAAAATGAAAGAGGTAAGAAAATATTTAAAAGAATTTGGCTTTGACGATGAAAGTATTACCATTATATTAGAAACATATCCAATCTGTACTATGTTGGAAGATACTTTACTAAATCACTGTAAAGAAAATAATCAATGGTTTTTAGAAAATGGTTACACGAAAGAAGAAGTCATCAAGATGACTAAACTTCATCCATCATTATATAGTTATAGTATCGATAATATTAAACAAAAGATAGATGATCTAATCGAGTTAGGCTACACCAAAGAAGAAGTCATCAAGATGACCAAACTTCTTCCAGCATTATATAGTTTAAGTATCGATACTATCAAGCAGAAGATAAATGATTTAATAAAGTTAGGTTATACCAGAGAAGAAGTCATCAAAATGACCAAAATTCATCCAGCATTATATAGTTTAAGTATCGATACTATTAAGCAAAAGATAGATGATTTAATCGAGTTAGGATACACCAAAGAAGAAATAATTAAAATGGGCAAACTTCTCCCAGCATTGTATGGTTATAGTATTGATAACATCAAGCAAAAGATAGATGATTTAATCGAGTTAGGATACACCAAAGAAGAAATAATTAAAATGGGCAAACTTCTCCCAGCATTATATAGCTATAGTATTGATAACATCAAGCAAAAGATAGATGATTTAATCGAGTTAGGATACACCAAAGAAGAAGTCATCAAGATGACTAAACTTCTTCCAGCATTATATAGCATAAATATCGATAATATTAAACAAAAGATAGATGATTTAATCGAGTTAGGATACACCAAAAAAGAAATTATCAAGATGACCAAACTTCTTCCACAATTATATGGTTATAGTATCGATAATATTAAGCAAAAGATAGAATATTTAAGAGAAATTCATTTAGATTTTATTGTAACAGAAGATACTAAACGATTAATGCAGAGTGTCGATTTAACCTATGCAAGATATGAATTTCTAACAGATCAAGGGAAAATAATTAATATCGAAAATTATAGAAAGGTGTATTATAATAATAAACAATTTACCAAACAATTTGGAATAACAAAACAACAATTATTAACAATGTATCCTTATAAAGAAAGAAAAGAAAGAAGGAATGTAATGTGATAACAAAACCAAAAGGATGCCATGATATTTATGGAATGGAAGCAAAAAAATGGAAGTATGTAAATAATTTAATCGATGCTGTTTGTGAACGATATCATTATCAATTTATTCGTACACCAATCTTTGAATCTACGGAATTATTTCATAGAGGAGTAGGAGAAGCTAGCGATATTGTTACCAAAGAAACCTATGATTTTATTGACCGTGGAGATCGAAAGATGACACTTCGACCAGAAGGAACAGCAGGAGTTGTTAGAAGTTATATTGAAAATAAAATGTATGGTGAAGCTAGTCAACCAGTGAAACTTTATTATAATGGTACCATGTATCGTTATGAAAGACCACAATCAGGTAGAGATCGTGAATTAACACAATTTGGTGTAGAAGTATTAGGTTCCGATGATCCAATGATAGATGCTGAAGTGATTTCTATTGCTGTTAATATCTATAAATTAGTTGGATTACAAGGAATCAAAGTAAATATTAACTCACTAGGAGATAAAGAATCTCGTGATAATTATCGAAAAGCTTTAGTGGAATACTTCACACCACATATTGATGAAATGTGTGAAGACTGTAAAAATCGTTTAGAGAAAAATCCACTTCGTATTTTAGATTGTAAGGTGGACTGTGATAGCGATATTATGAAAAAGGCACCAAAGATTACCGATTACCTAAATGATACTAGTAAAGAAAGATTTGAACAAGTTCAAAAATATTTAAGTTTATTAGATATTGATTATGTCGTAAATCCTAAAATTGTTCGTGGACTTGATTACTATGATCATACGGTATTTGAGATAGAGGCTATGGTAGAAGACTTTGGTAGTCAAAATGTATTAGGTGCTGGAGGAAGATATAATTCCTTAGTAAAGAAATTAGGTGGTCCAGAAGTACCAGGTATGGGATTTGCCATGGGATTAGGAAGACTCATGTTAGCTATCGAAAAAGAAGATATCAAACTACCAATTGATGATCAAATAGATGTTTTTGTCATGTATGTATCTGATACGGAAAAAGATTATGCTACTACTTTAGTGCAAGAACTTCGCATGAACGGATTTAAAGTAGATACAGAATATACAGGTAGGGGATTAAAAGCACAATTTAAACAAGCAGATCGATTAAATAGTAAATTCTTAATGATTCTAAATGATGAAGACTTAAAAAATAATGAAATCAAAGTAAAAAATAATAAGACAAAAGAAGAAACCACAGTAGAATTAGATTATTTAATGTACTATTTAGATGAAATGTTATCGATAGAAGAGGAAGATTGTGATTGTGGATACAACCATTCTGAACACGAATGTGATGAAAATTGCGATTGCCATCATGAGGATGACATAAATTTTTAGAAAGAAGTGAAAGATATGAAAAAATATAATAATACGGATTTTAATAGTAAAAATATTGGAGAAACTGTTGAATTATATGGTTGGGTCGCTAAAAAGAGAAATCTTGGAGGATTAGTATTTATCGATTTAAGAGATCGTAGTGGAATTATTCAATTAGTAGTAAGACCAGAACAAAAAGATTATGATTTAGCCTGTAGTTTAAAAAGTGAATCCGTTATTTCGATAGTTGGTCAAATTGTAGAACGGGAAAGTAAAAACTTAAAAATTCCAACAGGAGAAATTGAAGTTATCGTTTCTTCACTAACACTCATTAATATGGCCAATGAATTACCCTTTGAAATTACAGATACCACAACAGCATTAGAAGATACTAGGTTAAAATATCGCTATTTAGATTTAAGAAGAGATGAGTTAAAAGATAAATTAATTACGCGTAGTAAAATTACGATGGCTGTTAGAAATTTCTTATCCGATCATGGTTTTATAGAAGTAGAAACTCCGGTACTATGTAAGTCTACGCCTGAAGGTGCAAGAGATTATTTAGTACCATCACGTGTCAATAAAGGAAAGTTTTATGCACTACCTCAATCTCCTCAAATATTTAAGCAATTATTGATGATAGGTGGTATTGAAAAATATTTTCAAATTGCGAAATGTTTTCGTGATGAAGATTTAAGAGCGGATCGTCAACCTGAATTTACACAAATTGATTTAGAAATGAGTTTTGTTGATGAAGAAGATGTTATGAATCTTACCGAACAATTAGTAAGTCATGTTTTTAAAGAAGTAAAAGGAATTGACATCAAACTTCCTTTAAGAAAAATGAAATATGATGATGCCATTCGTGATTATGGTAGTGATAAACCAGATCTACGCTTTGATATGAAAATAGAAGAGATTACAGATGTTTTTAAAAATACGGAATTTAGTGTTTTTCAAAATGTATTAAAGAATAATGGAATTATTAATTGCTTGGTAGTAAAAGATAAGGCAAATGATTATTCAAGAAAAGAAATTGATAAATTAACGGATTATGTGAAAACTTATAAAGCAAGTGGGCTAGCTTGGCTTAAGTATCAAGAAAATGATTTTTCAGGAAGCATTCGAAAAGTAGTAAGCAATCAGGAATTATCATCTTTAAAAGAAAAATTAAATATTGAAGAAAATGACTTCATTTTAATCGTTGCTGATAAGTATGATGTTGTAAAAATCTCTCTTGGCGCTTTAAGATGTAAATTAGGTCGTGATTTAGGACTAATTCAGGAAGATGATTATCAATTATTATGGGTAGTAGATTTTCCATCTTTTGAATATAGTGAACAAGAAAATAGATATGTTGCTTGCCATCATCCTTTTACAGCTCCAAAGGATAGTGATATCGATAAATTATTAACGGATCCAGGAAACTGTTATTCGAAAGCCTATGATATTGTGATTAATGGATATGAAGCAGGTGGTGGAAGTATTCGTATTCATAATCATGAAGTACAAGCTAAAATGTTTGAAGCCCTTGGGTTTACAGAGCAGGAGGCTAAAGAAAAATTCGGTTTCTTCCTAGAAGCATTTGATTATGGAACACCACCACATGGAGGATTAGCATTAGGTCTAGATAGACTAACCATGCTATTAACCAAAACTGAAAATATTCGTGATGTGATTGCTTTTCCAAAAACAGCTAGTGCATCAGACTTAATGAGTGAATGTCCAAATATCGTAGATGAAAAACAATTACAAGAATTAGCACTTAAAATAGAGAAAAATTAGTATTTTCTCTATTTTTTGTTGAATTTTGTCCATATTTTATTTGACTTTTTAAAAATTTTATAGTAGAATAATGCATACACTGAGGGTAAAGGTAGAATTGTTACAAAAAAGGATGAGAGGGACACTATGATGAAACAAAATTATGTATTTGAATATTTAAATGAGAATGATTTTAGAGTCAAAGAAAGAACGATTCGTAAATATAATATGCTAGCTTACAAAAAATTAGTTTTTGACTATTATTTAAAATTAAAATCTGGTAATTTTCTAGGAAAAGTAGTAGAGAAAAACGAAAAAGAGTCTTTTACTAGTTATGAATTAAAAGTACCTACAGATGAGTTATTTGAAAAAGTTCATGGAGAGATTAGATTATTCTATACTGTTTATGAGGATAAAGGAATCATTTTATTAACAAATTTAACACCTGAAGCCATTTTAAATGAAGCACATCGCGTCGAATTAAAAACATACAAGGGTGTTATGATATCGAATAGTAATCCTCAAAGAGATATGTTTAAAATTAATTTATTGAATATGTTACAAAAATAAACAAAAATTTTAGAAAAATTATTGCACAGTTTTCGAATCTATGATATGATGAAAAGGTCTTGAGATGGACCCTTAGCTCAGTTGGTTAGAGCATCCGGCTCATAACCGGGCGGTCGATGGTTCGAGTCCATCAGGGTCCACCACATATATATGCGGGTATGGCGGAATTGGCAGACGCACCAGACTTAGAATCTGGCGCCGAGAGGCTTGCAGGTTCAACTCCTGTTACCCGCACCAGATTGATAGGAAACTCGAACTTTTTTGTTCGAGTTTTAAAATGTTTAAA
>CANQBE010000016.1 GCA_947589515.1 uncultured Bacilli bacterium | reverse complement strand
ACTAAAATTTTTAGCTCTCTATATAGTTCATTTATCATTAGTTTTTGGTTTCACCAACACTACTTGACATTGAACCTACACTTTCTACTTCTTCTACAATATTAAGATCACTTTCGTCATTAGAAATTTCATCATCTTCTGATTTTAAAATAGTTGAAACAGTAGCTACCTTTTGTTCATCTTTCAATTTAATTAATCGAACACCCTGAGTAGCTCTTCCTAATGTAGAAATTTGATCCATAGACATTCTCATAATAATACCACTATCAGTAATAATTACCAAGTCTTCTTCTCCAGAAACAGCTTTCAATGAAACTAACATTCCATTTTTCTCAGTAACATTTAAAGCTTTAACACCCTTGCTACCTCTATGAGTCAATCTATATTCTCCAATTGGTGTTTTCTTTCCATAACCTTTTTCAGTAACAATCAATACTTGTTCGTCGTCACGTATAACTTCTCCACCAACTACTTTAGCAGTACCTAAATCAATACCTCTAACACCAGAAGCGGTACGTCCCATAATACGAACCTCATTTTCCATAAATCTAACCATTCTACCATTAGAAGCCCCAATAATAATTTCATTTTCTCCAGTTGTCTTACGAACAGAAATCAATTCATCGTCTTCTTTTAATGTAATAGCAATCTTTCCACCACTTCTGATATTTTCAAATTCTGATAAATCTGTTCGTTTAACAATACCATTCTTAGTAACAAAGAATAAATACTTATAATTACTTTCTTTAGCATCTAATGACACAATAGAATTAATTTTTTCTTCTTTATCCACAGGTAATAAATTAATAATTGGCAATCCTTTACTTTGTCTGCTAAATTGTGGAATTTCATAACCTTTCATACGATAAATTTTACCCTTATTACTAAAGAATAAAATATAATCATGGGTTTCCATATTAATCATCTTTTCCACAAAATCTTCTTCATTTGTTGTCATACCTTTAATACCAACACCACCACGATTTTGAGTTCTATATTCATCAACACCTACTCGTTTGATATAACCTTTATTTGTTAAAGTTACTAATATTTTTTCAACAGGTATTAAAGATTCATCTTCTATATAATCAATAGCAGTCATATCGATCTTAGTACGCCTATCATCGGCATATTTTTTCTTAATTTCTAACATTTCTTCTTTAATAATATCTAAAACTCTTTGAGAATTAGCTAAAATATCCTTATAATCTGCGATTTTAATCAATAAATCATTTAATTCATCTTCTACTTTACCACGCTCTAATCCGGTTAATCTGCGTAGTCTCATTTCCAAAATACTATTTGCTTGAATTTCATCTAATGCAAATCTAGACATCAAATTTGCTCTAGCATCTTCATCACTATCTGCTGCTCTAATAATATGTACAACTTCATCAATATTATCTAAAGCAACTCTTAATCCTTCTAAAATATGAACTCTTTCTTCGGCTTTTCCTAAATCATATCTAGTTCTTCTAATAATAACTTCTTTTTGATGATCAATATACTTAGCTATCATATCTTTCAAGCCTAAAGTTTTAGGTGTTTGACCATCTAATACTAAGAAAATAATTCCATAATTAACTTGAAAATTAGTATGTTTATATAAATTATTCAATACTACTTGAGGATTAGCATCTTTCTTTAAAGTAATCGTAATTTTAACGCCATCTTTTAAATCTGTATGATAATCAGAAATACCATCAATAATCTTATTATGGACAAGTTCGGCAACTTTATTTTTTAATTCCATAGTATTTACACCATAAGGAACTTCATCAATAATAATATTACTATGACTACCAACATCTTCTATAGTTGCTTTACTACGAATCGTAATAGATCCTCTACCGGTTTCATAAGCCTTACGAATACCAGAATTTCCTAAAATAATTCCACCAGTTGGAAAATCAGGTCCTTTAATATATTCCATTAAGCCAATGGTATCAATATCAGGATTATCAATATAAGCAACACAACCATCAATTACTTCACCTAAATTATGAGGTGGTATATTAGTAGCCATACCTACTGCTATACCCATAGAACCATTGACTAATAAATTTGGAAATCTAGAAGGTAAAACTTTTGGTTCCTTTCTAGTGACATCGAAATTGTCATCCATATCGACAGTATCTTTACCAATATCACGTAATAATTCCAAAGAAATTTTAGAAAGTCGAGATTCAGTATAACGCATTGCAGCAGCGCCATCACCTTCGATATTACCAAAATTTCCATGTCCATCAATTAACATATAACGCTGGTTAAAATCTTGTGCTAATCGAACCATAGCCTCATAAATAGAACTATCTCCATGAGGATGGTAATTACCCATAACTTCTCCAACTGTTTTAGCACTCTTCCTATGAGGTTTATCAGGAGTATATCCAGATTCATACATTGACCATAAAATACGTCTATGAACAGGTTTTAATCCATCTCTTAAATCAGGTAAAGCACGAGAAGTAATAACACTTACTGAATATTCCAAAAATGATGTTTCTACTTCGTTAACAATATTATTATGATCTAATCGATCTCTTTCATGGAAATATCCACTAAAATTATTACCGCCATCATCATCATCATTAGAATTATTTTCCAATGATGTTTCCCCTTCTAAAGAAGTGTCATCATTTTGGTTATTGTTTTCTTCATCATCTATTTCTGCTCTTTTTAACAATTCGTTTAAATCATCTTTATTATCCATAAAGTCACCACCTAAATATCAAGATTTGTTACCTTTCTAGCATTTTCTTCAATGAATTTTCTTCTAGGATCTACTTCATCCCCCATTAATCTTTCAAATACAGAATCTGCAGCTACACAATCATCAATTGTGATTTTTCTTAAAACTCTTTTTTCAATATCCATAGTTGTTTCATTTAATTCTTCAGCATCCATTTCTCCTAATCCTTTCATACGAGCAATTTCTGCTTTAGAACGCACATTTTCTGGAAGAGAAGCTAAATAATTAGCAAGTTCTTCTTCATTTAAAACATATTTTCTTGTTTTACCGTGCATAATTCTAAAAAGTGGAGGTTGTGCTGCATAAACATGACCTGCTTCAACAATAGGTCTAAAGAAACGATAAAATAAAGTTAACAATAATACACGAATATGAGAGCCATCTACATCAGCATCCGTCATAATAATGATTTTATCATATCTTAATTTTGATAAGTCAAAGTATTCTCCAATACCAGTACCAAAAGCTGTAATAATAGTTTTGATTTCTTCATTTCCCAATGCTTTATCTAATCTTGCTTTTTCCACATTTAAAATCTTACCTCTTAATGGAAGAATAGCTTGAGTCATAGAATCTCTACCCTTTTTAGCAGATCCCCCTGCACTATCTCCTTCGACAATAAATATTTCTGAAACACTAGGATCTTTACTTTTACAATCAGATAATTTACCAAAGAAATTTGTAGTTGCCAAATCACTTTTACGAGTAGCTTCTCTTGCTTTTTTAGCAGCCATTCTAGCATTTCTTGCTAAGATTGCTTTATTAATAATAGTTCGAGCTTCTTCTGGATTTTCTAGTAAAAATCTTTCAAATCCTTCACTAAATACACTATCAGCTAAATTTCTTACTTCAGAATTTCCAAGTCTACCTTTAGTTTGACCTTCAAATTGAGGATTCGGATGCTTACAAGAAATAATCATAGTAAGACCCTCTTTGACATCATCATCTTTTAAATTTTCATCTTTTTCTTTTAATAAATTAGCCTTTCTTGCGTAACTATTAATTACCCTAGTTAATGCTCTTTTAACTCCTTCCTCATGTGTTCCACCATCATGAGTATTAATATTATTAACAAAAGAATAAATATTAGGATTATAAGAAGTATTATATTGCATTGCTACTTCAAAAAAGACATTATCTTTTTCTCCACTTAAATGAATAATATCTTCGTGTAATGGAGTCTTTTCTTGATTAATAAATTTAACGTACTCACTAATTCCACCTTCATAAAGAAAGGTTTCTCCAGTAGTATCTTCTAAATCACGATCATCACGAATGGTAATAGATAAACCTCTATTTAAGAAAGCAAGTTCTCTTACTCTTGTTTTTAAAGTATCATAATCATAAATATCTGTATCAAATATTTCAGGATCAGGTTTAAAAGTAACAGTAGTTCCACTACGATCGCTACTACACTCCCCTACTACATGTAATGGTTCTTTCGTATGTCCACCATTTTCAAAACGAATTTGATGAATTTTTCCTTCTTTATATACAGTAACTTCAACCCATTTACTAAGAGCATTAACAACACTCGCACCTACTCCATGAAGTCCACCTGATACTTTGTAACCACCACCACCAAATTTTCCTCCAGCATGAAGTACTGTATAAACAGTCTCTACTGTAGAAATTTTAGTTTTAGGATGGATATCTACAGGAATTCCTCTACCATCATCTTTTACAGTAATGGAATTATCTTTATTAATAACTACTTCAATATTATGACAATAACCTGCTAATGCTTCATCAATAGCATTATCGACAATTTCCCATACTAAATGGTGTAATCCTTTTACATCAGTAGTACCTATATACATACCTGGTCTTTTTCTAACTGCTTCTAATCCTTCCAATACTTGAATATCCGAAGCATCATAATGTTCTTTTTCTTCTGTATTCATTTTTATTTCACCTTTTCCTTTATCTTTCCTTGTTCCACAAGAAAAATTTTTGCTGTATTAACAATTTTTTTTTGAATATTTTTTAAATCTGTTGTAGTAATAATAGTTTGAATAGAATTTGGAATATAGTTTATTAATTTATTTCTTTTTTTAATATCTAATTCACTAAAAATATCATCCAATAAAAGTATAGGACTACTACCCTTTTCTTGAGTAAATATTTCTACTTCTGCTAATTTAAAAGAAATGATTGCAATACGCTGTTGTCCTTGAGAAGCAAAATATTTCATATTTTCATGATCGATATAAAATGAAAAATCATCTCGATGTGGTCCATATAATGTCATTCCTTGAGAAATTTCTCTTTTGATATTAGATTTTAATTTTTGATAAAACCGCTTTTTAATCTCATCTTCCTGATAATTTTCTAAATCAAGACTATTTTCATAAATAATATTTAAATTTTTGATATTCATAATATTTTCATAAATAATCCCTATTTTAGCATTAATAAAATCTAAATATTTTTTTCTCATTAAATAAATTTTCGTTCCACGATCGACTAATTTTTCATTGATAATATCTAAATATCTCATATCCGTAAAACCATTAAGATTCATTTGTTTCAAATATTCATTTCTATTTTTTAAAATTTTATTATATTCATTTAAATAATTAACATATAATGGATATAATTGACTAATTTGAATATTTAATAGATTTCTACGAATTTGTGGAGATCCTTTAATAATATCTAAATCAGTTGGACAAAACATAATCACATTCATATTTGAAATATAAGAAGCAATTTTTTTTATTTCTTTCTGATTAATAAAAACACTTTTTTTATCTTCTGCTACTTGAATCTCTAATTCTTTTAATTCTTCTTGATTTCTTAAAAGTCCCTTAATCTTACAACAAGAAAATCCATTTTGAATAATGTTATTTTCAAAACCTAAACGATGTGATTTTGTAAGTGCAAGTATATAAATACTTTCTAAAATATTTGTTTTTCCTTGAGCATTATCTCCTATAAAAATATTAATGTTATCACATAGCGATAGTTTTTCTTTTTTATAATTTCGAAAATGACTAACTTCTAATTTTGATAAATACATAAAAAACCCACAAAAAACTCATATTATCACCTTTTATACTATTAAGTACTCCTATACCTACATATACATTATATCATAACACGAGCCTAAAAACACAAAAAAAGAAGATTTTTTCTTCTTTTTTTAGTTAATTTTTTCTAATTTTCGTTCATTTAAAATTAGATTTAATCTAGAAGCTCTCATTACTTGATTTTCAATTGATTTTTTTGAAATAGAACATAATATTTTTTTGCCATTTTTTAATAAAATACATGTATGTTCTTTAGATTCTAAAACTTCTTGATACCATTTTAAAGAAATCCAAATACATTCTTTATTTTCAGGTGATGTAATAGGAAAGAAAATTAATCCAGAACTTTCTTCAACAATGATAGGTAATTTATAATTTGCACCTAACATTTTTTTACTTCCATCTATCCTACCTAAGTAAGAACTACCAAAATACTGACAAGAATAATCCATTACTTCATAACTACTATTTTCAATCAGATATTCTTTTTTCTTTTCTAGCACTTTAGAATTATTTTCATCAATTCCAATTACAGCTAATGTTTCATCATTTACTTCATATTGTTTCATATATTTTTCCCCCTGTGCAATTTAAAATTGCGAGTCCTATCATAACAAGTTAGTAAGTCGAAAAAAGCAGATTTATGTCGTATAAATAAAAAATTTGATAAATTTTAGAAAAAAAAGACAAATTTCTAATCAATTTGTCCTTATAATTACATTTTCCACAATTCTGTTAGTAAGTTCTAATTGGTAAAACTAATTGTGTTAAGCCTTCATCTTTCTCAGATTTTAAAATAATTGGTTTAATTTCTCCAACAAAAGATATTTTAACTTTTTCATCCTCAAATGATTTTAATGCTTCCATCATATATTTAGCTACAAAAGATATTTTAAGATTTTCATTTTGTTCTTTTTCAATGTTCATTTTTTCTTCTACTCTACCAATCTCTGCAGAACTACTTCTTACAAATAATTTATTACCATCAATTTCAAAAGTAACAATATTTTTTTCTTTATCACTAGTTAAAATACTAGCACGATCAATAACATTATATAATTCATTAACATCTACTTTTATATCCAATATAAATTCATCTGGTAATAAATTTGCTGTATTAGGATAAGTACCATTAATTAATCTAGATTGAAATAAAATATTTTGATATTTGATTAATACTTTATTATTAAAAATATGTAATTCTAAATTATCTTCACTATCATCCATAATTTTAACAAATTCTAATAAATTTTTACTAGGAATTACGATATTATAATTTTCTTCAACTGGAGTGGATAATTCAATTAATCTTCTAGCTAAACGATAAGAATCAGTTGAGTTACATTCCATAGTATTACCTACAATTTTAAAATTAATACCTGTTAAAATAGGTCTAGATTCGTCGCTAGATGCTGCAAAACTTGTTTGTGATATTATGCTTCTAAATACTCTACTATTAATAGATAAAGGATTTTTACTTAAATCTAAATTAATATTAGGATATTCATTTTTATCAATACCATTTAAATTGAATTCACTATTATCGGTATAAATAGTAATTTTTAATTCATCTACTACCTCTATATTAATAAATTCATCAGGAAGTTTACGAACAATATCTAGAATATATTTTCCTTGAATAATGATACTTCCCTCTTTTTCAATATTCATATCCTCTGTTTTATCCAAGAATACTTGAATCGTAATATCATTATCACTTGCTGTTAATAATAATCCCTTCTCTGTTAAATCAAATTTAATTCCAGCAAGTACTGGTACTAAATTTTTACTAGACAAAGCTTTTGATACTTTATTAAGTCCGTCTAATAATATTTCCTTTTTAATTTTTAATTTCATATATAATTCCTTCTTTCTTTTATTAATTTTTATTATTATTACTGTGAAAATTGTGTATAACTCATAAGAAGCATATTTTATTTGATAATTTATTAATTTTACTTGTGGAAAAAAATCTTAATATTTAATTTTTTTCCACATCATACAATATCTTTCTTTAATTTTTCAATAATATTTGCTAGTTCTTTATTAGTACTGATTTCTTTCTCTAATTTTTCAACTGAATACATTACTGTAGAATGATCTTTCCCACCAAACTCAATTCCTATTCGAGGAAATGATTCATTAGTAAGTTTTCTACATAAATACATAGCTACTTGCCTAGGAAATGCTAAATTGGCACTTCTCTTTTTTGATTTCATATCTTCTACTGATACTTGAAAATATTCAGCAACAATTCTTTGAATTCGATTGATACTATTTTTTTCACTATATCCTTTATTAACAAAATCTTTTAAAACATCGATAGCTAAATCTAAATTAATTTCATATCCACCCATCATAGTGGAATAAGCAAGTAATCTAGTAATAGATCCTTCCAGATGTCTTACATCACTTCCTACGTTAGAAGCAATATATTCAATTACATCATCTGGAATATTTTTATTAATAGATTCTCCTATAATTTTCTTTTTTAAGATAGCAACTCTTAAATCAAAATCTGGTGGAAAAATATCTGCTGTTAATCCCCAACAAAATCTTGTTCGTAAACGATCTTCTAATAATTTTAAATCATCTGGGGATCGATCGGATGAAATAATAATTTGTTTATTTTCATCATGTAATTTCGTAAAAGTATTAAAGAATTCATTTTGTGTTTGTGGTGCCCCTTGAAAAAATTGAATATCATCAACAATCAGGACATCGATATTTCGGTATTTATTTTTAAAATAATTAATGGAATCAAAATTTTTTCCATGTTCATCTTTTTTATTAATTCCTAAAAAGTCAGATATAAATTGATCACTAGATACATATAAAACTCTTTTATCAGAATGTTCTGTAATATAGTTTCCAATAGCATGCATTAAATGAGTTTTTCCTAATCCACTGTTTCCATAAATAAATAAAGGATTATATAAAGCACCAGGATTTTCAGCAACTTCTAAGGCCGCTGCTTGTGCAAATTTATTAGTATTACCTACAATAAAATTATCAAAAGTATAATTTTTATTAAGATTGGATACAAAATGATCTGTTTCTGAATTAGTAACATTTATTTCTTCTTTGATATCATTTCTATAAATAAAATGATCAGTTTGCTGTATAATTTGTTGTTGTTCTTCTACTTCTTCTTTAGTATAAAATTGAATATCAACAACTTCCCCTACTATTTGACTTAAAGTATTAACAATTAAATCATAATATTTAGTCGTTAAATGTTTTTTATAAATTGTCATTGGAACAATAATTTTACAAATACCATCTTTATATTCATATAATTCAGTACTTTGAAACCAAGTTTCAAAAGATAAGGGATTTAGTTCAGTTTTAATGCTATTTAAAAAATTAGACCAAATAATTTTTACATTCACTATTATCCCCCCTGACTAAAGATAATTTCAAATTGCAATTTTTATTTTAACTTACTTTTGTGGAAAAATAAATAGAAAAAACTGATATTTTTTTTATGAACAAGTTATTCACATATTTATCCACAATTAAAATACTTATATATATTGATTATAACGCAATTTTCCACAAAATAAAAAAATTTTCATTCACATAGTTAATAAAATTATAAACAGGATTGTGGAAATTGTGAAAAAAAGAAAATGAACAATAATTTTGATATTTTTTCTTTTCTTTTACTAAAATTTTAAAGTTTTTTCAGGAAAGAATTGACAAAACCAATCAAATCTTATTATAATAATGTAGATTTTATGTCTGGAGGTGGAACTATGAAAAGAACTTATCAACCAAATAATCGTAAAATGAAGAAAGCACATGGATTTTTTTCAAGAGTTAAAGGTAAAGTGTTAAACAAAAGAAGAGCAAAAGGTCGTAAAAGATTATCTAAATAAAATACCACAATAGTGGTTTTTTTTGCTTCTTTTAAAAAAATAGGTGAAAATATGAAAAAAATAAATATTGTAAAAGATAGCAAAGATTTTGAAAAAGCAATTCATAAAGGAAAATTGATAAAAAATAATTTCTATATATTATATAAGATAGAAAATAATTTGCCTTATTATCGTTTTGGTATTTCTGTTGGTAAAAAAATTTCTAATAAAGCAGTGATTAGAAATCAATTAAAAAGAAAGATAAAAAGTATTATTGATAATCACAAAAAACTATATGAAAATAATCAAGATTATATTATAATAATGAAAAGAAGTTGTTTAGAATCTAATTATCAAGAATTAGAAAATGGCTTTCTTGAATTAATTATGAAAATCAAAAATAAAGGAGAACAAAATGAAAAAAAATAAGAAAAGTTTAATAATTGTTCTGATAGTAATTTTATTATTAACAACCGGATGTACCAAAACTTTAAAAGGATCAGATAAAAAAGCAGTTATTAATCCAGAAACTGGTCAGAGCTTAACCGAAAATATTTTATGTCAGCCAGAAAATCAAGAAACGATTAAAGCTTATGAAGAAAATGGAGTAGATTTATCTCAGTATCCAAAATGTAGTAATTTTAAAATTACGAGTGGTGGCTATGAAGGATTGTGGAATAGTATTTTTGTGAAACCATTAGCATTCATAATTTTATGGTTTAATAAATATGTCAAAAGTGCTGCTTTAGCATTAATTATTACTAGCATTATGATTCGTTTAATTGCTTATCCAATTACGAAAAAAACAGCCTTACAATCAGAATTATTAAATAAAGCAAAACCAGATTTAGATCGTTTAGAAAAAAAATATGCAAATAAAACCGATCAAGAATCCATTATGAGAAAAAGTCAAGAAATGACGATGATTTATAAAAAATATAATATTAACCCTATATCAGGATGTTTATATGGTTTTATTCAATTACCTTTGTTTATAGCATTCCTAGAAGCAATCAATCGTGTTCCAGCATTATTTGAAGATAACTTTTTAGGATTACAACTAGGAACAACACCATCAGTTGGACTATTAACAAATGGAAATTGGATTTATATCATTTTAATTCTATTAGTTGGATTAACAACTTATTTCTCATTTAGTTTAAATAAAACAACAGCTCAATCAGAAAATGATCCAATGAAAAATATGACTACTGTAATGACAGTTATGATTATTGTAATGGGATTCTTTATGCCAACAGCATTATGTATTTACTGGATTACCACAAACTTATTTACTGTAATTCAAAATTTAATAGTAAAAAGGAGTAAAGAAGTATGTTAATAAAAAATAGATATAATGGTAAAAATAAAGAAGAAGCAATCAATAATGCTAAGATAGCACTTCAAGAATTAGAAGAAAATTTATATATCAAAGAAATAGAAGTGAAATCAGGATTATTTAATAAAAAAGTGGAAATTGAAGTAATTCGAAAAGATGATGTTATTGAATATATAAAAGAATACATAAAAGAATTAATTCATAATATGGGTCTTAGTTGCAATCTAGAAGTAAAGAAAAGAGAAAATGGAATTAATATTACAGTGATTTCTGATAATAATTCAATATTAATTGGAAAGAATGGTAAAACATTAGAAGCTATTACTTTAGTAGTAAAACAAATGATTCATAATGAAATAGGAGAGTATTTTCCTTTCGTATTAGACATTGGAGAATATAAATTGGCAAGAGAGCAAAAATTAGAATCACTTGCTAAAAAAACTGCTAGAGAAGTAGCATATACTAAAATTCCAGCAAAGTTAGATCCAATGAATTCTTATGAAAGAAGAATTATTCATACCATATTAGCAGAAAATAAAAAAGTAACAACTGAAAGCGAAGGCGAAGAACCAAATCGTTGTGTTGTAATTAAACCAAAGGAAGAAGAATAATCTTCTTTTCTTTTTCTCAAAAAAGTGATAGTATAATGCTATTGAAAGAGGGATAAAAATGAATGATACGATTGCTGCTATTTCGACAACTTTAGGAGTAGGTGCTATTTCTATTATAAGAGTAAGTGGAGCAGAAGCTATTTTCATTGTAAATCAAATATTTAAAGGTAAAGATTTAGAAAAAGTAGATACTCATACCATTCATTATGGTCATATTTTTGATCAAGAAGAAGAAATAGATGAAGTATTAGTATCAGTAATGAAAGCACCTAAAACATTTACTACAGAAGATGTAGTAGAAATTAATTGTCATGGTGGAATTTCAACTACAAATAAAGTCTTAGAATTAGTTTTAAACCATGGTGCAAGATTAGCAGAACCAGGAGAATTCACCAAACGAGCTTTCTTAAATGGAAGAATTGATTTAGCTCAAGCAGAATCAGTAATGGATTTAATTAATGCTAAAAATGAATCAAAACGCAAAGTAGCAATAAAAGGATTAAATGGTTATGTTAGTAATATTATTAGAAATTTAAGACAAGAAATATTAGAATTATTAGCATCCATTGAAGTAAATATTGATTATCCCGAATATGAAGATATTGAAGTAATGACAAATGAGAAAATAAAACCAAAAATGAAAGAAATCAAAGAAAAATTAAAAAAAATTATTATAGAATCAGAAAATGGTAAAGTATTAACAAATGGTATCAAAACAATTATCATAGGTAGACCTAATGTAGGAAAGAGTAGTATTTTAAATCGTTTATTAGATGAAGAAAAAGCAATCGTTACTGATATTGAAGGAACCACTCGAGATACAGTAGAAGGAAGTATTACGATTCATGGAGTAGCTTTAAATTTAATGGATACAGCAGGTATTAGAGATACCAATGATATTGTTGAAAAAATAGGGGTAGAGAAAAGTTTAAATTTAATCAAAGAAGCTGATTTAGTCATACTAGTATTAAATAATAATGAAGAATTAACGATAGAAGATAAAAAAATATTAGATTATTGCCAAGATAAGAAAACAATTGTTGTAATTAATAAAAATGATTTGGAAAGAAAAATTAATATGGAAGAAATTCCTTATAAAAATATTATTTATACAAATACAATTGATTTAAATGGAATCGATTCTTTAAAAGAAAAAATAGTAGAATTATTTAATCTAAATGAATTAGAACAAAAAGATTATACTTATTTAAGTAATGTAAGACAAATTTCTCTAGCAAAGGAATCTTATTCTATACTAGAAGAAGTAGAAAAAGGAATTGAAGAAGAAGTACCGATAGATATGATAGAAATTGATATAAAAAGATCATGGGAAAAACTAGGAGAAATTATAGGAGAAACGTATACTGAAAAATTAATTGATCAGTTATTTAGTCAATTTTGTTTAGGAAAGTAAAATATAAAATATTAGTTAATAAAAATGTAATTATAAAACAAAAATTATAATTTAACATTAAAAATTATTTCCCGGGAAATAATTTTTTTCATAATATGTGAAAAAATCCCACGAAAAAAGTAAAAATATTGTATAATAAAATGCAGAAAAAAGAGGAAGTGTATCAAAATGAAATATGACATTATCGTAGTAGGAGGTGGACATGCTGGTTGTGAAGCAGCTCTAGCTTCTGCTAGATTAGGAAATAAAACATTATTAGTAACAGGAAATATCAAAAATATTGCTGATATGCCTTGTAATCCCTCAATAGGTGGACCTGCTAAAGGAATTATTGTCAGAGAAATAGATGCCTTAGGTGGTGAAATGGCTAATAATATTGACCATAGTTGTTTACAAGTAAAAATGCTAAATACCAAAAAAGGTCCTGCTGTTCGTGCACTTCGAGCTCAAGGTGATAAAATTACTTATCCAAAAACAATGCTAGAAACTATGAAAAAACAACCAAATCTAGAATTAAAAGAATCAATTGTAGAAGATTTAATCATAGAAAATAATATAGTGAAAGGAATTATTTTAGAAACGAATGAAAAAATTGAATCACAGGCTGTTATCTTAACAACGGGTACCTATTTAAAAGCAGTAATTTTAAGAGGTGCTACTAAAACAGTTAGTGGACCACATGGAGAAAAACCTTCTAAATTTTTAAGTAGCAAATTAAAAGAATATGGATTTACCATTCAAAGATTAAAAACGGGTACACCACCAAGAATTGATAAATCTAGTATTGATTTTTCAAAAACAAGTCTAGAGCCAGGTGATTCTGTACCATATACTTTTTCTTATGATAATGAGCCACTCTATAAAATAGAAGATCAAGTACCATGTCATTTAATTTATACAACTCCAGAAACTCATAAAATTATCAATGAAAATCTAGATAAATCTAGCATGTATGGTGGTTATGTAGAAGGCATTGGACCTAGATATTGTCCTTCTATAGAGGATAAAGTAGTAAGATTTAAAGATAAAGAAAGACATCAATTATTTCTAGAACCAGAAAGCATTTATTATGATGATATTTATATTCAAGGTTTTTCAACAAGTATGCCAGAAGATGTTCAAGAAAAAATGGTACATTCTCTACCAGGACTTGAACATGCCAAAATATTAAAATATGCTTATGCAATCGAATATGATGCCATTGATCCGCTTCAATTAAAACAATCCCTAGAAACCAAAGTGATAGAAAATTTATTCACAGCAGGACAAATCAATGGTACAAGTGGCTATGAAGAAGCAGCAGGTCAAGGTCTTATTGCAGGAATTAATGCCTCTCGTAAAATTCATAATCAAGAACCACTAATTTTAAAAAGAAATGAAGCCTATATTGGTGTATTAATCGATGATTTAGTAACAAAAGGAACAAAAGAACCCTATCGTATGTTAACATCTCGTGCTGAATATCGTTTATTATTAAGACATGATAATGCCGATTTAAGATTAAGAGAATATGGATATCAAATTGGACTTATATCAGAAGAAAAATATCAAAAATTTAAAGAAAAACAAGAACAAATTCAAGAATTAATTACTTTATTACAAAATCATAAGATAACACCAACTAAAGAAAATAATGACTACTTAGAAAGTATTAATTCTACCAAAATATTAGATGGAATTACTCTATATGATTTATTAAAAAGACCTGAAATTACTACAGAAAATCTAAAACATTGGCTTGAAATTAATTTTAGTAATGAAGTAATAGAACAAGTAGAAATTCAAATAAAATATGAAGGATATATCATAAAAGCTAATAGAGAAGCACAAAAAATGTTAGATTTGGAAAAAGTAAAAATTCCAACCAATATTAATTATGATCAAATTCATAATCTTGCAAGTGAAGCAAGACAAAAACTAAAAGATGTAAGACCAACAACGATAGCTCAAGCATCTCGTATTAGTGGTGTCAATCCAGCAGATATTTCCATCTTAATGGTCTATTTAAAAAAGGAAAAAAGAATATGAATTTAGAATTATTTATCGAAGAAACCAAAAAACTAGGAATATCTTTAAATCAAGATCAATTAAATAAATTAGAAAAATTTTACAACTTATTAATTACTTGGAATGAAAAAATGAATTTAACGAGAATTACCAACAAAGAAGATGTTTATTTAAAACACTTTTATGATAGTTTAACACTAATGAAAGTAATAGATTTAAATCAAGAATATTTTTTATGTGATGTAGGAACCGGAGCAGGCTTTCCAGGAATTGTATTAAAAATTGTGTTTCCAAATCTAAAAATAATTTTAATCGATTCCCTACAAAAAAGAATCAATTATTTAAATACGATTATTCAAGAATTAGGTTTATTTAATATTGAAGCTATTCATACTAGGGCAGAAGATTATGCCAAAGTAAATCGTGAAAAATTTGATATCGTAACCGCTAGAGCAGTAGCAAATTTAAAAATATTATCAGAATTATGTATTCCAATGGTAAAAGAAAAAGGGCACTTTATAGCTATGAAGGCAAATATTGAAGAAGAATTAGAAAATAGTAAAGATATTCTAAATAAATTAGATAGTCATATCGAAAAAATAGAAACTTTTTCTTTACCAGTAGAAAATAGTATTCGAAATATTATTTCAATTCAAAAATTACAGAAAACAAAAAATATCTATCCTAGAAAGATGGATAAAATAAAAAATAGTTAGATTTCTATTTGATATAAATTAACATGAATCAGGAGGCTTAATGAATGTTATCTAAAGATGAAATAAAATACCCAATAAAGTATGCAACGATGCCAATTATTAATCAAAGTGATTGGATTCATGAATTGTTAAAACAAAATGAAATTGTTACATATATAGTGTCAAAATGTTATGTAGTTAGTGAAACAAAAAAATATAGTGCTAATGGAAATATAACAAAAATATATGAGGTAGTATTTCCTTATTCAAACGATTATTCAAAAATATGGAATCATGACAAAATCATTCCAATTTTTACAGATAATTCTGAAAAATGTACCAATTCTATTTTGGTAGGTCAATTATTTGATAGTTTTGAAGAAGTAGTGCAAGTTGTAAATCAAAAAAATAAAGAAATTATTTCTAAAATTATTATGCAAATACCATATAGTGAAAAATTTAAAGAAATATCAAAAAGGATAAATACAGAATTTAATGAAAATTTAAAGGCAAATAAAAATTTAGAAACAGAAATAGAAAAAGAGACAAGAAACATGATTATTACTCAAGAAAACTGTATAAATAGTGAAAATCCAATCAGCCAAATAGAATCACCTACTAAAGATTCTTCCAATGATGCTAATATTGAGAATGAAGAATCAATTGGAAGACAAAAAATATTGAAAGTTTAATTGGTAATACAAATTCGAAATAGTCTTATCAGAGTCTTAACCAAAAAAATTAATAATTACAGTTACGTTATAGAAAACTAGAAGAATAAATACTATCAAACTAATAAAACTTTTTCAAAGTCAGAACCACAAATTTTGACTTTTTTTCTTGTTTACTTCTAAATTTATGTTATAATGGATATAGTGTAAAAGAATAAGAAGAATGAAAAGAGGGTATTTTATGGATAAAGAAGTAGTAGAACTATACTTAGATGATATAATTCCAAATCGTTTTCAACCAAGGGAAGTATTTAATGAAGATGCACTAAAAGAATTAGCAGATTCTATTAAAGAACATGGAATTATTCAACCAATTATTGTTAGAAAAATAGGAGATAAATATGAAATTATAGCAGGTGAAAGAAGATATAAAGCATCTGTTATGGCAGGATTAACTAAAATTCCCGCTATTATCCGTAATTTAGATGATAAAGAAGCTTCTAAAGTTGCCCTTTTGGAAAATCTTCAAAGAAAAGACTTAACCGCAATTGAAGAAGCAAGAACTTATCAAAAAATATTAGAATTAGATTCTATGACTCAAGAAGAATTAGGACGAACCATGGGAAAATCTCAAGCAGCTATTGCTAATAAAATGAGATTATTATCTCTACCAGATGAAATTCAAGAGGCTCTTCTTCATGATCAAATTTCAGAGCGTCATGCTAGAAGTTTATTAAATTTAGATACAAGTGAAGAACAAATTAATATGTTAAGAAAAATTATTAATAACCGTATGACCGTAAGAGACTTAGATAATGAAATTAGAATGATAAAAGGTGAACCTGTACTTTCTGAAAAATCAGAAAATAGTATTGTAGCAGAAACAGGACCTAAAATAGAAGTAACTAATTCCGATAAAATCAATTTAAATAGATTTGAAGATGATATTCCTCTACCTAGTTTAGATGATGAAGTAATAGAAGCTTTAGAAGAAGAGGAACCATCACAATCTATTAACATCGAACCACCAACTAAGGATAATGTAGTTACCAATACAAACAGCAAAGAAAAAATAGATAATTTATTAAGAAGTACTCATTCTTATAAATTAAAGGATGCTATAGATGATTTAAAAAATACAGTATCAAGACTTCAAACAAAAGGATTCGATATTCGCTTAGAAGAAATGGATTTTGAAAATACTTATCAAGTAATTATTAAAATAGAAAAAGATAAATAAAAAGTAGAACTTCTACTTTTTTTTTCGAAAAACATTTCCTATTTAGCCAATATCTGTTAAAATAAAAGAGTACAAAGAAAAGGTGGTAGTATGGGCAAAATTATTTCATTAGTAAATCAAAAAGGTGGTGTAGGAAAGACAACAACAAGTATTAATCTTTCTGCATCTTTAGCATATTTAGGCAAAAAAGTATTATTAATAGATCTTGATCCTCAAGGTAATACAACAACTGGAGTAGGTATTAATAAAGGTGATATTGAAAACAGTATTCATGAAGTTTTAACAGGTAAATGTGAAATTACGCAAGCAATCATTCGTACAAAATATAAAAATCTTTATGTACTACCAGCAACTATCAATTTAGCAGGATTAGATATGGAATTAATCGAAAAAAGCAAAATGAATCAAGGTTTTATCAAAAATGCGCAATTAAAAAAATATTTGGATCCAATCAAAGATTTATTTAATTATATAATAATCGATTGTCCACCATCACTAGGATTAATTACTACGAATGCTCTAACAGCATCTGATTCTGTAATTATTCCCGTTCAATGTGAATTTTTTGCTTTAGAGGGAATTACTCAATTACTAAATACCATTATGTTAGCACAAAAAAATTTAAATCCTAATCTAGATATTGAAGGTGTTTTACTAACCATGTTAGATTCTAGAACATTATTAGGATTGGAAGTAGTTGAAGACATTAGAAGATTCTTTAAAGAAAGAGTTTACAATACTATAATACCAAGACTTGTTAAATTAACGGAAGCACCTTCTCATGGCAAACCAATATTAGCATATGATCCAAAACACAGAGCAACAGAAGCTTATATAAATTTAGCAAAGGAAGTGATTGAGAGAAATGGAAACATCTAAAAGAAAAGCTCTAGGTAGAGGCCTAGAAGAATTATTTAATAATGAACCACTCGATTATGAAAAAATGGAAGAAAAAATTATTAATTCTTCTACCAATGAAGAAATTATGGAAGTGCCATTATCAGAATTAAGAAGTAATCCATATCAACCAAGAAAAAATTTTGATGAAACAGCATTAAAAGAATTAGCAGAATCCATAAAAGAACATGGTGTTTTTCAACCTATTATTGTAAAGCCAAGTATCAAAGGCTATGAAATTATAGCAGGTGAAAGAAGAGCCAAAGCATCTAAAATGGCAGGAAAAGAAACAATTCCCGCTATTATTAGAGATTTTTCAGATCAAGATATGATGGAAATTGCTTTACTAGAAAACTTGCAAAGAGAAAATTTAAATGCCTTAGAAGAAGCTTTAGCTTATAAAAAGTTATTAGAAGAATTATCAATAACACAGGAAGAATTAGCACATCGATTAGGTAAAAGTAGAAGTCATATTACAAATATGTTAGGAATATTAACGTTACCAGAAGAAGTCAAAGATATGATCATGAATAATAAATTATCTATGAGTCATGCTCGTGTTTTAAGTAAAATGGAAAATAATGACAAAATTAAAGAATTGGCCGAAAAAATTGTAGTAGATGGTTTAAGTGTTCGTGAAATAGAAGAATTATCTCATGACAATGTGATAGAAAAGAAAAATACCCAAGTTAGACATGATAAAAATTGTAATGAATATAAAATGATCGAAGAAGAATTATCAGAAAAATTTGGAACAAAAGTAAAAATCAAAAATAAAAAAATAGAAATTAGTTTTGTAAACAATAATGATTTAAACAGACTTTTAGAAATTATAGGATTCGATAATTAATGATAGAAATAATAAAAAAAATATTAATTCCAAAAGTATATCTACCAATTATATATATTTTAATTGCAATTTTGATTAATAAAATACTAGAAAAAATTATCGATAAATTAATTACGAAAAAGCAATCTAGTCTAATTAAAAATAGTTATAATTATAAAAAAACAGAAACTTTTAAAGTTTTAGCAAAGAATATTATAAAATATTTAGTTATTATCTTTTTAGTCTTAGCAATTTTAACAGTTTATGGAGTAGATGTAACCTCAATTTTAGCAAGTTTAGGAATTGTAGGAATTGTATTAGGACTTGCACTGCAAGATTTAGCGAAAGATATTATAGCAGGTTTTAGTATCATTTTAGAAAATCAATATGCAATAGGAGATATTATTTCGATAGCAGGTTTTAAAGGAGAGGTTATCTTTTTAGGATTAAAAACAACCAAAATAAAAAATTATGAAGGGCAAGTAAAAATAATTGCCAATCGTAATGCTACAGAAGTCATTAATTACAGCATGGAAACATATCTTGCTATTGTAGATGTTGATGTAAGTTATGAAGAAGAAAATGCAAAAGTAGAAAAGGTATTGACAACTTTAGCAGATGAATTAACAACATCTTTACCAAAATTAAAAGGAAAAGTAGAACTACTAGGAATTCAAGAACTTGCTTCCTCTTCTGTAAAATATCGTATCATAGCTCCTACAAAAGCATCTGACTATATAGAAATAGAAAGAAAAATTAGGAAAGCAGTAAAAGAAAAATTGGATCAGGAACATATTAAAATTCCATATCCACAAATTGAGGTGCATCATGGAAACGAAAGAATATAAATTGAATGATAAAGTAATTATGAAAAAAGGACATCCTTGTGGTGCAAATCTATGGGAAATTGTTCGTCTAGGAGCAGATATCAAAATCAAATGTTGTAATTGTGGGAGAATTGTGATGATTCCCAGAATCGAATTTAATCGAAAATTAAAAAAAGTAGAAAGTAGTGAGAATTCATAGTATGAAAGAAAAAAAGAAATTAAAACTAAAAAAGTTCTATTTACACCCTGTAACAGCATTTATTTTGTTAACTTTTTTGGTAATGATACTAAGCGGAATCTGTTCATTATTACAGATGCAAGCAACCTATTCTACAATCAATCCAACAACTGGACAATTAGAAAATACTCTAGTAACTGTAGAAAACTTATTTGGTTTTAATGGTTTAAAATATATTATTAGTAATGCGGCAAAAAACTTTATAAGTTTTACGACTCTAAGTACACTACTAATTTCTTTAATAGGATTATCGATTGCTCAAGCAACTGGACTATTAGATACATTTATCAAAAGAGTACTCGTAAAAATTGATAACAAAAAAATAACTTTTATGATTATTTTCTTAGCAACAGTATCTAGTTTAATTAATGATATTGGTTATGTAATCATAATTCCATTAGCTGCTTTAATATTCTTAAAAAATAATCGAAATCCATTAGCAGGTATTATTGCTGCTTTTTGTGGAGTAGCTTTTGGCTATGGCGTTACGATGTTTGTTGGTTCAATGGAAGTAAATTTAATGTCTACTACCCAAGCTGCGGCTAAACTAATCGATGCTAATTATCATGTTGCCTTATCTTCTAATCTAATTATCATCATGGTAACTTCTATCATTTTATCAATAGTAGGTACTTTAATTATTGAAAAGTTAATTATTCCAAAATTAGGTCGCTATAAAGATATTAATGATCTAGCAAGAACCTCAGAAATAGAAGTAATTGAAAATATTGAAGAGGAAGAACAACGAAAACTAGCAGCTGAAATTCATGAGAAAAAAGGAATGAAAAATGCAACCATTACCGCTATTATTTTTGCCATAATCTTCATTTATTCCTTAATACCAAATTTACCATTTTCAGGAATGTTATTAGATATGAATGAATCTACATACTTAGGTCAAGTATTTGGACCAAATTCCTATTTCCAAGATGGCTTTACTTACATGGTTTCTTTATTTTTTATCACAACAGGACTTGCTTATGGTTTAGGAGCTAAGACCATCAAAAATGATAAGGAATTATTGACAGAAACTAGTAAATATATGACAGAGGTAACTGCTTTAATCCCTATGGTATTCTTTGCTACTCAATTTATCGCAGTCTTTCGAAAAACAAATATCGATACCATATTAACAGCATGGGGAGCCAACTTAATTAGTAAATTAGATGTTAGTGGAATCCCTTTAATTATTTTAGTAGTTTTCATCTTAATCATCATTAATTTATTTAATACAACACCAACAGCAAAATGGTTAATACTAGCACCTGTTATGGTACCAAAATTAATGCAGGCTAACATTTCCCCAGAGTTTACTCAATTTATTTTAAGAGCAACAGATTCTATGACAAAAGGAATTACTCCGCTATTAACTTACTTTGTGATATTTGTAGGATACCTAAATATTTATAATCCGAATAAGAAAAGACCAATCACAATAGGAAGATCCTTGAGATTAATCATGCCATACTGTCTTATTATCAGTTTTGTATGGTTAGTTATCATTCTATTATGGTATTTAACAGGATTACCAGTAGGAACCAATATTTATCCAACTTTATAAGCAAGAATTTCTTGCTTTTTTTTGATAGCAATCATAATAAGTTGTAATCAATTTGGATTGGGAGCATATAATTTATTTTGTGTCTCAGATAAATATAAAGATGAACTCTTAAAGTATTTTAAAACAATTTATTATCCTGAGTTTGCGATTCCTAATTTCTTAATAACCAATGATATGATTGTTGGTATTGATAATCAAAAAAGAATGGTACGAATGTATACATAAAAAAATCTTAGAAATAAAAGAAAAACAGAAACAATTATAAAAATTTCCAAAATCATAGATTACATGATATAATACTAAATAAGAAATGAGGGATAATGATGGGATTAACAGCAGGAATTGTAGGATTACCTAATGTGGGAAAATCTACTTTATTTAATGCCATTACCAAGAAAAGTATTCTAGCAGCAAATTATCCATTTGCTACCATTGAACCAAATGTAGGAGTTGTAACGGTACCGGATGAAAGGTTAGATACTTTAAATGAAATGTATCATCCAGAAAGACTAATACCAACTGCTTTCGAATTTACTGATATTGCGGGATTAGTAAAAGGTGCTAGTCAAGGCGAAGGACTCGGAAATAAATTTTTATCGCATATCCGAGAAACAGATGCTATTGTTGAAGTAGTAAGATGTTTTGAAAATAATGATATTATTCATGTAGAAGGAAAAGTTGATCCACTTCGTGATATTGAAATTATTAATTTAGAATTAGTGCTAGCTGATTTAGAGAGTATTGGTAATCGAATCGAAAAAATTGAGAAAAAAGCACGAACAACGAAAGATAAAGATGAATTAGTAGAATTAGATGCTTTAACAAAAGCGAAAGCAGCCTTAGAAAAAAATCAACCATTAAGAACAGTTGATTTTACCAAAGAAGAAAAACAAGCTATCAAATCTTATAATTTCTTAACACTAAAACCAATTATTTATATGGCTAATATCAATGAAGAAGAGGTAGCAAACATAGATAATGACTACGTAAAAATCGTAAAAGAATATGCTCAAAAAGAAAATGCTAAAGTTATCAAAGTATGTGCTAAGATTGAAGAAGAACTAAGTCAATTAGAAGACAAGGATCATAAAGAAATGTTAGATGCTCTAGGAATTGAAATGAGTGGATTAGATCAATTAATTAAAGCAACCTATGATTTATTAGGTCTAGCTACTTATTTTACAGTAGGAACCGATGAAGTAAGAGCATGGACCTTTAAAAAAGGAATGAATGCTAAAGAATGTGCTGGAATTATTCATACAGATTTTGAAAAAGGATTTATTCGAGCAGAAGTCATGTCCTATGAAGATTTAGTATCTTGTGGAAGTGAACTAAAAGTAAAAGAAGCAGGACGAGCTAGACTAGAAGGAAAAGATTATCTAATGCAAGATGGAGATATCTGTCATTTTAGATTTAATGTATAATAGAATAAATAAGGAGGAAGAAATGGAAAATAAAATTTATTCAAAAATTTATCTATGGTTATTTGTAGGATTATTAGTAACCTTTTTAACAGGTGCATATACAGCAACCAATCAAGCAGCACTATCTGTTATTTTTAGACAAGGATATTATTGGATTTTTGTCTTATTAGAGTTAGGCCTAGCTATTTTCTTATCAGTAAGAATTCATAAAATGCAGCCAACTACTGCTAAAATTAGTTATCTACTATATACTTTCTTTAGTGGATTAACCTTTGCATCTTTATTTGTGGTATATCAACTAGAATCTATCATCATGGTTTTTGCGATAACAGCAGTTATATTCTTAATATTTGCTCTAATTGGTCATTATACGAAAATAGATCTAAGTAAACTAGGCTCTTTTCTAATGATGATATTAATAGGAGTAATTTTATGTATTATCGTAAATTTATTTTTAGAAAATGAAACTTTCGATATCATTATATCATCCATAAGTATTATCATCTTTATTGGATTTATTGCTTATGATGTTCAAAAAATTAAAAAAATGAACGGAATGATTCAAGAAGAAAATTTAGCAGTACTAGGTGCTTTTGAATTATATCTAGATTTCATTAATATCTTTATTGATTTACTAAGACTATTTGGTAAATCCGATGACTAAAAAATAGACAAATAAAAGAAAAAGTGTTATAGTGAATATACACCCAGATAATTCCAAAGAAGGCGATTTTTTTGAAATCGTTTTTTTGGCGTTTAAGGAGGTATTATGGAATTAAGTAAAAAAGAAACCAATTATGAACACGAGCATTTAGAAAATACACTTCATGTAATTAGAACCAAAATATCAGAGTTAGGGCAAGAATTCTATGATAAAGAAGAAAAAATTCAAGAGTTTAAAGAGTTAATATGGGATTCTAAACATGATATGGACCCAACGGAAATGCGCTTTATGATGGCAGAATCCGATAGTGAAGTATTAAAGATGGAAAGAAAAAGCAAGTATTTTCAAACTCTATTTCGAATTCAAAATAAACCTTATTTTGGAAAAATTATTTTTCAAGATCAACATGCGAAAGAAGAAATCTACATAGGAATTACTCATGTAGAAGATGATTTAAATTACTATGTACATGATTGGAGAAGTCCTATTTGTAGTCTATTTTATGATTATGAAATAGGTCCTGCTCATTATTTATCACCAGATGGAATGGTAACTGGAGAACTAAAAGTCAAACGTCAATATCAAATTGAAAATGGAGAATTAAAAGGTATTTTCGATACCAGTATGAATATTCAAGACGAGATTCTCCAACAAGTTCTAGCAGAAGATTCTAACGATAAAATGAAAAATATTGTGAATACCATTCAACAAGAACAAAATCAAGTAATTCGTAATACAGATGATAAAAATTTAATTGTACAAGGGATAGCTGGTAGTGGAAAAACAAGTGTAGCCTTACATAGAATTGCTTTCCTTCTATACAAAATAAAAAATCTATCTTCAAATCACATCTTAATATTTTCTCCAAACAAAGTATTTTCTGAATACATTTCCAATGTACTACCAGAATTAGGAGAAGATAATACTCTGCAAACAACATTCAACCTATTTATGGAAAGTAATATCAAAGAATTTCCTCATGTAGAAGAATTTACCAAATTTATTGAAAGATACTATAAAGATAAAAATATAAATAAAGAATTAATCATTTATAAACAAAGTAATCAAGTAATAGAGGACATGAAAAAATATATAGAAGATTATCAAAAAAATATGAATTTTATAGAAGATTTAGAAACAAGAGATTTTACTTATACGAAAGAAGAATTAAATTATTTCTTAAAGGAACGTTACAATCATTTCAAACTGTTTGATATCATTCCTACCATTGCTACCAAAATCTGTGATACTTACTATGATGGAAAAAAAACATATCACAAAAAACTAATATCAGAATTAAATAAAAGACTAAATTTAACCAAAGACTTTAAACAAATCTATAAAAATTTCTATCATAGTAAATTCTTTCAAGATAGTTATGGCCATTTTCTAACCGATTCAGAAATTAATTCATTTATGAATACCAAAGAAATTGCTTATGAGGATGCCTGTTTATTTATTTACATGAAAGGACTTTTGGAAGGATTTTCTTATCGAGGAATGATTAAACAAGTCGTAATTGATGAAGCACAGGACTATAATCAATTACAGTACCAAATGATTCAAACTATTTTTCCTAATGCTGGTTTTACGATTTTAGGAGATGTGAATCAAACAATTAATCCGTATTATAAATATGATTCTTTACAAGAACTAAGTAATATTTTTAAAGAAGATACCAAATATTTGGAATTGAATAAGACGTATCGTTCAAGTAAAGAAATTATCGAGTACACGAATCAAATTTTAGGATTAAATCATGTAACAGCAATTCGTAAAGAAAATCATGTACCCGTATTATTACGAAAAGAAAAAGATTTAAGAATTGAACTACAGCAAGATTTAAATCACCTAAAAGAAAAATACCAATCAATAGCGATTATTACGAAAACGGATGAGGAAGCCAAAAAATTATATGAACTTTTAAAAGAAGAAAACCAAGAACTAAGTTTACTAGAATCGAATACAGAAAAATTTAATCGTAATTTAATTATTGTCCCATCTTATACAGCAAAAGGTCTTGAATTTGATGCAGTAATTATCTATACCGAAATCAGTCATCCTTATACGCAGGAAGAAAAATATTTATATTATGTAGCATGTACTAGAGCACAGCATCAGTTAATTGTCTACAATCAAAACTAAAAAGTGTCAACCAACATTGAAAAATAAAACAATTGCTTTTAAAATAGGAGAAAAATGTTTACAATAAAACTAGGAGGATAAATTATGAAAGCAGTTGCTATTAAAGGAATCAGAGAATTTGAAATAAAAGAAGTAGAAGAACCAATTCCTAATGCACAAGATGTGGTAATTAAAGTAGCAAAAACAGGAATTTGTGGTTCTGATATTCACTATTGGGAAAATGGGGAACCAAAAGGATTAATTATGGGACATGAATTTAGTGGAACAGTTATAAATCCTGGTCCTAGACAAGATTTAAAAGAAGGAGATCGGGTAACGGCTTTACCAATTTCACCATGTTTAGAATGTACTAGTTGCCAAACAGGAAATGTTCAGTATTGTAAGGATACTTGGACTCATGCTGTAGGATTATCCATGGATTATCCTGGAGGACTTGCACCTATGTTAAAAGTAAGAGGGGATATGGTATATAAAATACCAGATACGATGACATTTGAAGAAGGAGCTATGGTAGAACCAACTGCTGTAGGACTTCATGCCATTCATTTAGCAGATATCAAAGTAGGAGCTAAAGTTTTAGTAATTGGTGGAGGAATTATTGGCTTAGTATCTGCCATGTTTGCGAAAAAAGAAGGAGCAAGTCTTGTAGCATTAACAGAAACGAATCCAGAAAGAGGTAAAAAATCAGTATCATTACAAGCTGCTGATGAGTGGTATGATGCCAAACTAGAAAGCACAGTACCAACTTTATTAGAGAAGACAGAAGGAGGGTTCGATGTTGTAATCGAATGTGTAGGAAATGCTCCTGCTGTCAATAGTGCTTTAACTTTAGTAAAACCAGGTGGAACCGTTGTATTAGTAGGAGTATCTACCAAAGATATTTCAACTTATACGGTAATGGCTGTTATGAAGGAATTAAAAGTATTTGGTGCTATTGGTTATATCAAAGAAGAGTTTAAAACATGTATTGATTTAATTGCTAGTAAACAAGTAGAAGCAACTAAATTTATCGATGATATCGTTAGTTTAGATCAAGTCCAAGCATCTTATGAAAGATTAACATCTGGAACAGATTCTGCTGTTAAAATATTAGTAGACCCAAATAGATAAAAAATGAAAAAATATCAAAAAAAGCATTTACAGAAATGCTTTTTTTTGCTATATTACTAGCGAGTATGAATTTACTCCTTGCTAGAAATAGCCAAAAGACCAAAGGGAGGTGTAGAAAATGAGAAAGTATGAAATTATGTTCATCGTAAAACCTGATTTAGAAGAAGCATCTATTAAACAAGTAGCAGAAGATATGAAATCAGTATTAGAATCTAATCACGCTAATGTATTAGAACTAAAAGAGATGGGACAAAAAGAATTAGCTTATGAAATTAATAAGTATAAGACAGGTTATTATTTCTTATTTACTATTGAAACGGAAGATTTAAATGCAACAAAAGAATTTGATCGTTTATCATTAATTAATGAAAATATTCTTCGTCACTTAATAGTAAGAGTTGAAGATTAAGAGAGGTAATAAAATGAATAAAGTATTTTTAATCGGAAGATTAACGAAGGACCCAGAATTAAGATATACTAGTAGTAATGTCGCAACAGCCACATTTAGTTTAGCTGTTGATAGAAATTTCACCAATCAAAATGGAGAAAGAGAAGCTGATTTTATTAACATTGTAGTTTGGAGAAAACAAGCAGAAAATGTGAAAAATTATCTAACGAAAGGTAGTCAAGTAGCAATTGATGGTCGTATTCAAACAAGAAGTTATGATGGTCAAGATGGACAAAAAAGATATGTTACAGAAGTAGTTGCTGATAATGTTCAATTTTTAGGAACAAAATCTGCTAATACCAATAATGGAGGAACAAGTACAGAACCTGCATTTAATGATAATGCAACGCCATATGATTTTGCATCAACTCCAGCTCAAACTACAGATGTATCAAATGATCCATTTGCAGATTTCGGATCTTCTATTGAGATTAGTGATGATGAATTACCATTCTAAAGAAGGAGGAAAGACTATGGCAGAGTTTTATAAGAAAAAGAAAAAAGTATGCTACATGTGTACAGGAAAAGATATTAATTATAAAGATGTAGAAACTTTAAAAAGATATATTAATGATAGAGGTAAGATTTTACCAAGAAGAATTACAGGAACATGTGCAAAACATCAAAGACATATAGCAGAACAAATTAAACGTGCTCGTGCAATTGCTTTATTACCTTATACTAAGTAAGATGAACAAAAAAGTTCATCTTTTATTTTTTCTCCAAAAATTGAATCAAAACTTAATTGATAATAAATAGAAATAAAAATGTTAAACACTCAGTTTTATTCAAAAATACTAGTAAAAATAAAGAAAAAGTGGTATTATATGAATCAAAAACTGAGGAGATAGCAGTATGAATAAAATAGTTGTTGATATATTAACAAAAGACCAAATATTTGGCGATTATCCTAATCGATTAGAAGTCTTTGAACAAAGAGAAAGTAAAGCCAGAATAACTGGTTTTGCGATATTATTAGGAGGATTTGCATCTGAAATTGACCATGTAAATGATTCAAACACTTTAAAAGATAGAACAGGACTGTATTGGACCAAAACAACTGATGGACATGATTATGCACTTGCTGTTACTTCTTCTGGTATTAGTGAAGAATTCACGATTAATATACGTGAGATTGGTTGTCGTCCAACTCTACCATACTCTTCCATTTCTTCTATCTGTTCGAACAAAGTGAGGGAACTAGATAACATTCTAGAAGTAGAGTATGGAGAATATCCTCAAACAGTAGTAGATAAAAATATGCAAAGAGTATTAGAAAGAGCATTTTGTAAAGGAATCTTAAAAATGACAGGAAAAACCTATATAACGGATTCTAGAAAAAAGTATGAAGGAGATTTTAAACCTCAATCACACATTGAATATGAATATCAAGGAAAAAAATATGTAAAAGTAAAATCAAGTTTTAGTGCTGTATATAATCCTGTAACACCAAAACTATCTAATGGAGAGGAATATCAAAATGGTGATTATGTATGGATAGAAGTAGAACCAATTAAGTGGTTAGTAGATATTCAAAAAGATATTGCGATAGCAGAAAATATTCTATTTGCAAATGTAGCATTTAATCAAGAAATTAATTATAAAGGAGATTTTACCCAAACAAATCTGTACTGGTTTTTAAATACTCATTTTATTAAAGATATTCAAAATGAAAATATAAGAACAGCTATGTTAAAACAAAAAGAAGAACTCAAGAAGAAAAATTTATATAACTTGAATTTTGATGAAGTAACGGAAGAAGAAATAATAATAGGAGCTATTCAAAGTGGAATTGCCCCCTTTCTACATGGTTTACCAAGTGATGGAAAAAGCGCCAGAGTAAAAGAACTTGATCCAGACT
>CANQBE010000015.1 GCA_947589515.1 uncultured Bacilli bacterium | reverse complement strand
AATAATGAAGTGATTCCAGAAGATTCGATTGAAAGTTATTTTGTATGGATACCAAGATATCGCTATCAAATATTTAATGAAGGAAATTATACTGGAGCTAATATTCAAGATAACACGCAACAAATAAAAATTATTTTTGAAAATAATGAAACACCAGCAAGTAAAGATACAACAGTAGGTGGTTATTTAACTCATCCAGCATTTACTGCTTTCAATACAAATGGATTATGGGTAGGAAAATTTGAAACTGGATATAATGGAGCCACTAAAGAAACAGATGCTCGTGTAAATGAATCTAAATCAGATAAGATTATTATTAAACCAAATGTCTATAGTTGGAGAAATATAACAGTAGGCAATGCCTTTGAAGCAAGTTATAACTATCAAAGAAATCTAGAAAGTCATATGATGAAGAATACCGAATGGGGAGCAGTAGCCTATTTAAGTCATTCTCAATATGGAATTGGAAAGGAAATTAGAAGAAATAATAATGGTGCTTATATTACAGGATATGCAGCAACAGATGAGCCAACAATAGGTCCTTATGTTAGACAAGATATTGAAGGAAACCATCTAGATAGTACAGAATTAAATAAAGATGGAATCTATACAATAGGATATTTTTCAGAAAATCAAGAAGTAAATAGATTAGCATCAACAACAGGAAATAAAAGTGGAATTTATGATATGTCAGGTGGATCCTGGGAATATGTAATGGGATATAATATTAATGCAAGTACTACAGGTGGTTCTAGTGAAATTATATCGATTTATTCTGATTTCTTTACTGATGCAAAGTGGAATAAATATTATGATGTTTATGCATCAACTAATGCTACAGATTATAATCAAAGAATCTTAGGAGATGCAACCGGAGAGATGGGACCATTTGGATTAGAGAGAGATTTAGATACAGAATCTCGTAGAAAAAGTAGTTGGTATAAAGATTATGCCTACTTTGTGAGCCCATCTAATCCTTGGTTCTACCGTGGTGGTCAATGGCTTCACGGTACGGGTGCTGGTGTCTTTACTTTCAACTACTTAACTGGCGTTGCTAATGATGGAATTTCTTTCCGTCTAGTATTGGCACCATAACATATAAATTTTTTAAAAGCTTGTATCCAATATTTGAAAATATAATTAACGAAAATTATTGTAAAGACAGTGAAATTAAAAAAAATAGTATGGCTATTCATGGCAAGAAAATAGAAGATATGAAAGAAGCGGGTAAAAAAGAAAATTCAAATACAACCTTTAGAAATTACCAAATTTATGCTTAAAAATCAATAATTCATAAAAAAATTTCTGAATATACCAACTTAATAGTAGATAAAATCAGAAAGATATTAGTAACGTTAAGTGAATTAATGCAAGTATAGATACAATCAATCTATACTTTTTCAATGTGTAAAAACCAAACTTTTAGGGTATTCTATAATTGAATAGTAAATATACTATTGAAAATTTATTTGTAAAGTAGTAAAAACTAGGGTTGATTACAAATAAAAATATGATATAATGAATAATAAGGAGGATTGAGAAAATGAAAGAAGCAACGGGAGAATTAAATATGACAGTAGTAACCATTATCGCAATTGGAGCTGTAATTGCCTTTTTCTGGGTTATGTGGCCAAAAATCCAAGACACTATTAATAATACTTGGGATGAAATTTCAACTCCAGACGATAACAATGGTATTGTTGAATAAGAATAAAATAAAAAAGTGGTGATGGTATGAGAGATGCAATTAGTGGAGCTATGTCATTACAGATTATTGTAATCTTTATGATTATTATTAACTGTTATTTGGCATTTAGTGTTAATTATACGAAAGCCTTTCGTGTAAAAAACGAGATTCGTAGTATTATTGAAAAAAACGAAGGACTTACTTGTTCTGCAATGGAACAGATTAATAACTTAATGCTAAAAACTAATTATAAAATGAATGATCAATTTGAGATTTGGTGTACTAATAATGGATATACTGTTGCCACTACCAATGTTGGTAGTTTTTGCTATAAATATCACAAAGTTGATATTACAGGAACTTCAAACGATAATACTTTATATAAAGGAGCTTATTATACAGTAGCAACTTTTGTAAATGTAGATATTCCACTTATTAACAATGTTTTACCATTTGCAGGTAAATTATTCCTGGTACAAGGGGAAACTGCACAAATATATTCGTCAGGTAATAATAGTGAAATTAGCGGATGTACTTATTAATGAAAAGAAATGGGTGAAGATAGATGAATGTTATTATATCTAACGAAAGACAATCAGAATTAGCTAATTTAAATATTGAAATTATTAAATCGATTCATGGTGTATTTGATGCAGATGAAATTGTACAATCTTTTTCTAATTTCTTTTTTGGTAGAATGATTTTGGATTTGACAGCATTAAAAGATTATAAAGATATTCGTAACTTACAAAAATTATCTATGTCATTAGATGTAGAAAAAATTATTGTATTACTTCCGGATACCCCTGAATGTTTATCTCCTAGATTTTTATCTGGGTTAATTTCTATGGGAATTTATAATTTTACTACAAACTTAGATGGTGTTAATTACTTATTAACGAATCCAAATACTTATCGTGATGTTGCACATTTACATCAAATAGAAGAACCAGTAAGTCCTACTGGAGGTGTAGCTGCACCAATTGTTACTAATAATAGTGGAATGCAACAGATTATTTCTACCGGTACTTATATTTTAGGAATTAAAAATATTACAGATCATTCTGGCGCTACTATGCTAATTTATATGTTAAAAAATGCTATTAAAGAAATGGGTAGAAGCGTAATCGCTATGGAAGTAGATAAAACAGATTTTATGTATTTCAATGATAAAGAAATGCTATCTATTTCTAATAATAACTTAGCTTCGGAATTATTAAAACATAAAGATGCTAATATTGTATTAGTTGATTTAAATAAAGATGGAGATACAGAAATCTGTAACGAAGTATTATATTTAATTGAACCATCCACGATTAAATTAAATAAATTAATGAAGAAAGATCGTAGAGCTTTTGAAAAACTTGCTGGTAAAAAGGTAGTATTAGCACAAAGTATTTTATCTGAAAGCGATATTAAACAATTTGAATATGAAGCAGGAATTAAAATATTCTTTGTGATGCCACCACTAGATGAACGAAATAGTAATACAGAGGTTTTGCAGGATTTACTAAGCAGGTTAGGCATTAATAATTATTAATGTCAAAAAATGTCAACAAAAATAGTCTTTGTTGACTAAATCACAGATTTATTATATGATTAGACCATATGAAGGAGGAAGTTTATGTCAAATTTAATACAAATTATGGAATGCCCAGAGGATTTAGTTCCAATTTTTAATTTTTTAAAACATGGTGTATTTCCAATCATTCAAATTGGTATTCCCATTATCTTAATTGTTATGGGGTCTATTGATTTAGGAAAAGCAGTTTTATCTTCAGACGATAAAGAAATCAAAGGTGCAACTAGTAAATTAATAAAAAGAGCTATTGCAGCTGTAGCAGTATTCTTTATTACTACAATTGTTTCTATATTAATGGGATTATTTACATCATCTGGTACAAATGTAGAAGGAAGTACTACTAGTTGGAAAGATTGTTGGACAGAATTATAAAATCTTAAAAATAATAGCAAAACCTATTTTGCTATTATTTTTTTTATGCTATAATAAACTTGGATTATTGTGACTACGAGGAGTGTAAATTATGAAAGTATTCAAAAAACTGTTATTTTGTACCTTAATTTTAACAATAGGAATATTTGTTTATGGTGGACAAGTTTATGCTGAAACAGATTGTAGCAAATATGCTTGTGCAACTTGCGTATATACATCTGGAACTAGAACTGCTACTTATACTATTTCTTCTGATGGTGCTGGAAATTTGACTGTAGTTCCTAAATTAGATTTAGGTGTTAGTGGTGCACGACTTCCTGCTTTTAAAAATGGTGTTAGTGATACTGATATTTTTAAAGATTTTGATAACAATCAATTAGTATGTAGTAATTTATATATTGTACAATCGATGAGTGCTAGTGAAACAGTATATACTGTTCAAAGTAGTGCTGGTAGTAATGGTACATTAATGACTTTAGATCCTTCTTCTACCAATAACAACAAACCAATCGTAGACAATAACAATGTTAACAATTATAAGAGTTGTGATTTCAAAGATTCTACGACGGGAATTACCTGTACTGTACAATCTAATAATGGACAATTTTCTAGCGTAGATTGTGGCAATTTTAAGTATGACAATAGTAAATCTGATATTAGTGGTATTGATTTTTCAAAACAATGTTCACAAATAAAATTATATTTATATTGTGATAGAAGCACAGGAGCTTGCGTTTTAAATCAAAATCAACAGTATGGAACTACTTCTAGTGGTACCACTACTGAGGGAGGTAGTATTACTGGTGATGCTTCTTATTCTTGTAATTATAAAGGAAAAGTAAACGGAAAAAATTTAACTATCCGCAAATTTACGGATAAATGGGAAGTATCTAACAATGGCGAAACGATATCATATCCTGTGAATAGTACAAAAGGTAATTCTTTTCCTACTACTGATTGTGAAGATATTTTTTATATTGAAAATTCAGGCGTAGGTTCTTATCATATAGTAGAAGCCAATTCAATACATACGGATACTACAATCTCTACTTGGTGTAATGGATATGGAAATGAAGTAGAACAGTTTTGTGAAAATGGAAATTGTAAAATAGAAAATCCGCAATGTGGTAATACTATTGTCGATGATGATAGTGGTAATGGTGAAGGTTGTCCTTGGCAATTGCGTGCAGTCATTATTTTTCTTAAGAAAATAGCTTTTAATACTGTACAATTAGTAGTACCAATTTTATTAATCGTAATGGGAACAATCGATTTTACTAAGGCAGTTGCTTCACCAGATGAAAAAGGAAATCAAGAAGCAGTATCAAAATTTATTAAAAGGTGTTTAGCAGCCATAATCGTATTTTTTATTGGAACGATTGTAACTATTGTAATGAACATGTTTTCAGCTACAGATATGGGAGCACAAAATGATTGGAAAACTTGTTGGGAAAGTATTGATTAGAAATAAGAGGTGAGATTATGAAAAAAATAGTAAAGATTTTTCTTCTATCTTTTATCATTTTTAATTTAAATAATATCGTTTATGCAGCAGATCAATGCTATTATATGCCAGGTAAAAACAATACTGTTGTGGTTCCAAAAGGATATCATGCAGAATGCCATTATGCATTTGATAAAAATAATAGTAATATTACTGGAAGTCAATATTCAGAAATTATTGCTGCTATATATAATACAAATATAGAATTAGTTGCTGTGACAGGTAATCAATCAATTAAAACGGATTTTTTAAGTTTAGCCATTGGTGATAATAGAAGTTCAGATCAACTTCATCAAACAGAATTTAATTGGGATGGATTTGTATTATCAAAAAAGAATGATGGAAGTGCTGAACTTGCTGGTTTTCAGTATGATACTAATATAAATGGATGCCCTTCATTCATTTCTTGGGCTGTTACTGCTAGAGTATCAGACAGATATATTAAATTTTCCGGTTCCAGTTTTTCATTAAATAAAAATGAATATTCAAAATATGCAACATATAAACTGATTCAAGATAAAGGAATTGATTTCATTGAAGATAATCCAGACCCAAAAACTATGCATGGAGATATATATGAATATACTGCTAGTGATGATGCAGAAGAATTTTATCAAGAAGAATTAAAATACTGTAGTGGTAATGTTGATAAAATTGATCAAAATCTTGGTGGATTTGAACCTTCTGTACAAGATAAAATGGAAGAATTAAAATCATGTTCTTATTACTTACCAATAAAAAATTATGATGAAACTTGTGATTTAAAAGTTACATTATCTTATCAAAAAGAAATTAGTGGAGGAAAAACCAACTTTCTTGTTTCAAGTGCAGTTAGTAGAAATAATTATGATTTGACAAAGTTCGAAGGAATCAATGTTTCACTAGATAATTTGAATGAAAAACTTTATCAATTTGATTATGATAATCCAGCAACTTATTCTACGATAGAGGATTATTTAATCTATCAAAATGGTAATTGGGTTTGTCCAAATAAAATATATATCTGTAATCATGCTAATTGTAAAAGAGTAATATTTGGTGAAAAAGATAAAGATAAATATATAAGTATGTATGGTCAAGATATTTATGAAGGAACTACAACACCTAAAAATTTATGTAAAGATCCAACACCAACAGATGTTACAAATCCTAGTGATGGTAATTCAACAATTGATTGGGGGAATCCAGTAGAAACAAATTGTGAAGGTATCCTTGGACAAGACTTACTTGATTTTATTAATAAAATTTTTAGATGGATTCAAATACTAGCTCCAATTTTTGTCATTATTATGGGTGGAATTGATTTTGCAGGTGCGATTCTTCAAGATGATAAAGATGCATTAAAAAAAGCTTCTAGTAAATTGGTTAAAAGATTAATTATTGCGGTTGCACTATTCTTTATCCCATTCATTTTAAGTTTTATCTTAAATATCTTTAATGATATTACTGGTGCTGGTAGTTCAACTTGTGGAATAGGGGGATAGCCATGGGAAATATATTTATTTTAGATGTTTCAAGAGGATGGATACTAAATGCCATTAGAACATTTTTTATGTTTATTGATTGTATTGTTTATACGGTTGTAAGAACATTCTTTAAAACAGTCTTTCAGTTATCCAATTTTGAATTAACAGGTTTTTATGAAATATTTGAAGAAAGAGTTTATGTCATTCTTGGAATATTTATGTTATTTAAAGTAACCATATCTTTAATTACATATTTAGTAAATCCAGATAAAATTAATGATAAAGAGCAAGGTGCAGGAAAAGTAGTTACTAGAATTGTTACTGTATTAGTAATGTTAATAGCACTTCCTACTTTCTTTAGTTTATTAACAGAAGCACAAAATAAGTTGTTACCAGTGATTCCACGAATTATTATTGGGACGACGAATACTTTATCAAACGATGATGCTGCAGGCATTGCTGATAGTATGTCCTTAACCATGTTACAAGGATTTGCTCATGCCAAAGAAGAATGTGGAACAAGTGTTGATCTTGAGGATCATTGGGATCTGTTAGGAGCTATTAATGATCCATGCGAAAATAATGAAGATATATATAAATACGATTATTTTCCGGGAATTTCTACCGTTGTGGGAATTCTAATGCTATATGTATTGTTCTCTTTATGTATCACAGTTGCTATTCGTGCTTTTAAATTAATAATTTTAAGAATGATTGCTCCAATTCCTATCATTAGTTATGTTGATCCTAAGGCTTCTAAAGATGGTGCTTTTAAATCTTGGACGAAAATGCTAGTTTCAACATGGGCAGAATTATTTATGTATATTGGTCTTATCTATTTTATTATTTATATGATAGATTTCTTATTATCAGGACAGCATTGGCAAGGTTTCTTTTCTCCTACCGATAATGCATTAGAAGGTGCATTATTACTAGCCTTTATTGTAGTTGGATTACTATTCTTTGCAAGACAAGCTCCTAAATTTGTATTTGATGCATTAGGTATCAAAAATACTGGTAGTTTTGTTAAAATGTTAGGAATGGGTGCTGCTGCTCTTGGTGGTGTTGGTGCCGCTAGAGCAGCATTTAGAGCTAGAAATGAATATGATGATGAAAGCGGAAGACCTAGAAGAACCATTCGGAATCTTGGTGCATCTTTATTTAGTGGACTAGGTTCAGCAGCAGCAGGAGGGAATGCAATTTTATCAACCGATAAGCCTACTTTAATGACTGGTTTTGATGCTCTGTCTAGGCACAATGCTACTACTTTATCAAGAATTGGTTCGGGTTCTACTTTTGGTGGTAGATTAGGTACTTTAGGTCAAACACTATGGTCTGGTCAAAGTGATTATGATCGCTATAATAGAGAAATTCAAGGATATGAAAATGCAAATAAAGCAATGGTTGCTTACAAAAATGATCTTGAGAAAAAAGCACTTGAACAAATTGGTGATGGTAAAAAGGGACTTCGTGTAGATGTAAAAGATGCATTTGGAAATATTCATACTGGATTGAATTATAATGAATTTATGACTCATACGGAAGGTGCCAAAAATGGTAATGCAGATAGTTTAAGTTGGTTTGCGGCTCATGGATTTTCAGATTGGCAAACTGCTCAGAATATCGTTGAAGATTTAAAAAATGCTCAAATTGCTGCACATGCAAAACGTGTTGTAAATGGATATGACTATATTGATTCATTAGGAAATACTATTCATATGTCAGGTGAAGAATATGATGGAACTTCATATAACTCATATCGCTTGGCAGCAGATGCTACTAGTGGCGTAGGCATGGATGTAGATTATACAAGTTTAGTAAATAGTTCTGGTACTGGATTAAAACAAAGTCTTGGTACTACGAATAGAGAAATTACTAATCGTAAAACAGATCCTCGATATAAAGCTGCTAAAGCAAATGCTGATGCAACCAAAAAATCTTAATTATAGTTAATAATAGAAAGGTAAGTGTGATAGATAGTGAATCAAAATTATTTAATTCCTACAAATACAAAGAAAGGACAATTGATATTAAGTTTATTTACACCGCTTGATTTAATTATCTTGGGAAGTGGACTACTAGTTACCCTGATACTAGTAATGATTCTTCCTATGGATATTACTTGGGTAGCCGTTTTAGCAATCACTCCAGGTATCATTTGTGCCTTATTAGTTCTTCCAGTTGCTTACTATCATAATGTTAGGCAACTAATTATGGAGATTATTCAATATTTTAATAGTAGGAATCGTTATGTATGGAAGGGTTGGTGTTATAAAGATGAATCAGAATCAAAGTAAATGGACAGAAGATTGGATCAATATTCAATCAATTACAAATGGAATGATTGTTCTTCCGAATCAAGATAAAGTATCAGGAGTAAAAATTACTCCTAGAAACATCTTTATCTTAGATGAAGATAGTCAAAACAATATTTTAATTGCATTAAAAAACTTTTATAATACAATAGATTATGAATTTTGGTTAGTGGTTGCTGATAGACCAGTTGATATCTCTGTATATCTATCTCAACTACAACTTCAATACCAAAATCAGACAAATAATCCACAAATTCGTAAGCTCATTAGTCAGGATTTACAAAAAGGTAATTACTTTGTTAACAATAATGTAGTAGATACTGAGTATTTCATTCTTTTCAAAGAAAGAAATGTAGAATTACTGCAAAAGAAAGTACGTTCTTTAATTAGTGGTTTATCGACTGCTGGATTAGTTGCCAGTCAAACCAATAATGAAGATTTAAGAATTATCCTAGATAACTTCTTAAATGGTGGTACTACTACTACGTTTGGGACGGTGATGTTATGAGTATTTTTAAATCAGAAGTTGCCCCAAAAGGACTTCAATTTAATCCCAGTGATTTCATTGTTAGTGGGAAATATGCAACCATCTTAACCGTTGTATCTTATCCTAAATACATTTATCCAGGGTATCTTTCTTCTTTAACAAGCATGTCAGGTATTAAAGTAGTAGCAAAACATATTCCAATTCCTTTTACTACTATGTCTAAAATGATTAATAGACAGATAGCAGATTTAAAAACCAAATATCAAGATGAAAGAGATATTACGGTTCGTGAAAGAATTCGTCAGGATTATGAATCTTTGGAATCTTTTATTACCATGTTAGCAGGAAGTCAAGCTAAAATTTTTGATTATCAAATGCATATCATGATTACAGCAGATTCGAAAGAAGAATTGGAATTAAAGAAAATTAATGTTAAAAACTATTTAGATGCTATGGAAATGAAAGGTGTTTCCTTACGATTTGAACAAGAAAAGGTTCTCAAATCCATTGTACCTATTTTCCCAAAACAAGATGTCGAAGATCGAATTGGAACACCAATTCCTTCACCAAGTCTTGCTGCTATGTATCCATATATCTTTGATAGTATTAAAGATCCTGGATTATCTACCTTATTAGGTGTAGACTTTTCAGGAGGGGTTATTCTCTTTAATCAATTTCTATATCAAATTAAAAAAGAAAATAATCGAAACAATGCTAACTTGATTATCTTAGGTACTTCTGGTAGTGGTAAATCTACTGCTGCTAAATTGATGTTAAGAAGTCATATTCGTAATGGATATCAAATTGTAGCAATTGATCCTGAAAATGAACTTTATGAGATGGCTACTAACTTTGGTGGAGAATCTATTGACCTTGGTAAGGGTGGAGAATATGGAATGGTAAATCCACTTCAAATCGTAATTGATGCCGATGAAGAAGAAATCAAGCAGGGATTAGGATATACCGTTTTAACTCGTACATTACAATTCTTAAAAGGTTTTATGAGATACTATGATCCATCTATTGAAGAAGATGTTCTAACGATGTTTAGTGAAGTTGTTCAAGATACTTATCGTCGTTTTGGAATTGACTTTAATACGAATTTCTATCATTATCAAGCAAATGATTATCCAACTTTTTCTGATGTTTATGCAACGATTAAAGGTAGACTAGTATCCATGACAGAACAAACACAAGAAAGAGCTATCTTGGAAAAACTAGAATTGAAAGTAAGACCACTAACCCAAGAATTAAAATATTATTTTGATGGACATACTACAGTTAATCCAAATACTGATTTCATTGTATTTAATATCAAAGAATTAATGAATTCTGCTGATAATATTCGTAACGCATTATTCTTTAATATTTTAAAATATGCTTGGGGATTATGCTTAGATAGTAGTATTAATACTTGTTTAATGGTAGATGAAGCCCATGTATTATTATCAGGTAGTAATGCACTTGGTGCTGAATTCTTAGCTCAAGTACAAAGAAGAGCTCGTAAATATAATACTGGTACTATCATCATTACTCAACAACCTAGTGATTTTGCTGCTCCAGGTGTTATTATTCATGGAAAAGCTATCTTCGATAATGCTTCTTATTATTTAGTAATGGGACTTAAGAAACAAGCCGTAGAAGATTTAGCTACTTTAATTGATTTAAATGAAAATGAAAAAGAAAGTATTAAACGTTATTCTCAAGGAGAAGCATTATTTGTATGTGGAAGTAGAAGAATGCGTATTAATGTCATTTTAACACCAGAAGAATTAGAATCTTTTGGTTCTGGTGGAGGTTTATAGAATAATTAGAAGTAAAGGCAGGTGAGCTGTATGGATGAAAAAGATTTAGAAAAACAAAAACAAGATGATGCCAGTCGTAAGACAGCTCATGTTGCTGGTAAAGGTGCTGCCACTTATTTTGGTGGTGGTCTTGGTGGAAAACTTTATGACGCAGCTAGTCAAACCAAAGTAGGACAAGATTTGGAAAATGCTGTTGGTAAATCGTTGCAACAGGTTCCAAGGTTAAGAAATACTATGGAAAAATTAGATGATAGTGGTGCTCTAGATGCTGCAAATGATGGATTAAACTTAGCAAATGGAGAAAATTCACTTGCCAATCCAACTGATCATTTAAAAAATCAGTTCAAGGATGCTACCAATCCTTCCAATTCTAATATGGATACGAGTCCTCTTTCATCTAATCCTTCTGAACAAAATGCTAATGCTACGTTTGAAGGCAACTCTTTAATTTCTAAAAAGAAGAAAAATATCATTTTAATTAGTGCCATTTGTAGTTTTGTTTTCATGATTATGATTATTTTAATTCTTGCTACACTTATCTTTGCACCCTTTAATGCTGCTAAAAATTTTATCAGTGGCATGTGGGATGCTGTTGTAGATATTTTTACCAAAGATAAACAAGAATTAGAGACTGAGTATTATCAAGAGTTAAAAAATGTTCAACAACAAATTAATTATCAAAGTGGTCAAAAAGTTTGTATTGATATTAACTTGATTACAGCAGCTTTAACTGTTAATAAATCTTTTGATGAAATGCTTGCAGAAAGTCAAGGCTTCGTAGAAGATTCTACGAATCAATTTGGTAGTAATACGTCTGGAGACGGCTATGATTATGAAGATGATTCCGAATCTGAAAGCGAAGAAAAATCTAACTTAAAAAGAATGAAAAAACAGGTAAGACTACTTGCTAATATGCAAATCATTAATAAAAAATATGGTTTAGACAGCCAATTAAAAGCAGAAACTGGTACTTACTGTTCTTCAGCTGGGGACATTGAATTAGTAACTAGTGATAATATCGATAATTATGTTGGTGGAAAATATGGAGAAATAGATAGCTCTAACATGCAGTTAGTTGCTTCTCATGATAAAGTAGGAATCGCTAAATTCTTCTCTAAAAAATCTAACGAAGAAACCAATTATGCTTACTATATTTATCATCCTCCTTTTGATACAGATGGAACCTGTTCTGATAGATATGCTAAAAAGAAAGTAAAAGAATTATCAGAAAAAGATATGGAATTAAGTATTGGGGATTTATCTACAAAAAAGGAAAATGTTTATTATTGGAACTTAGTCAATTCCTTTATACCCGATTACTATGCAGATTATTTACCAAAAGAATCAGATCCTGAATATCAATCTCAAGTCGAAAAACTAGCAGATGATATTTATGTACTGTTTAAAGATATTGGTCCGAGTCAATTATGTGCTATCAATAATAGTTATATTTGTCGTAATGATGAAGGTGCTAATTTCTATGGTGGTGATACTACCAATATATCTAGAACTCAATTTATGGAAAATGCTTCTCCTATTGCGATAGAAGAAATGACTAGAACTGGTGTATTTGCTTCCATTACATTAGCACAAGCTGCTCTAGAAAGTGGAAATGGTGCTAGTAGTTTGAGTACTAAATTCTCTAATTATTACGGTATGACAGCAGGGGGTTGTGCCCCTAAAAATTCTCCTTCTACTGCTTCCGGTACTGTCTATAAATCTGGTGAAGGTGGAAATAACTGTACTGGAAATGCTTTTTGGGACGGTTCTGTTGTTGCGATGTGTAATAGTTCCGGTCAAGACTGTCAATGGTATCGTATTTATGATTCCTTTGAAAATTCTACCAAAGATCATTCTCGTTTATTATCGGATGGTTATGGATGTAATGTATATGGTTCTTATGAAGAGCAACTCAATTGTCTTGTCGATCATAACTATGCAACCGATCCTAATTATACTAGTAAAGTTTCAAAATTAATTCGTTCTTATAATTTATCAGAATACGATATTGGTGTTTGGAATGGGGAAATTATACCAGTTAGTGAAAGTCAATATAACAGAAATTTATGTTATAGTGATGGTAGTGTAGCAAGTGGTGATTTTGTTAATTGGAAGCAATATGATCCTGCTTGGTCTAAGGTGCCATTAGGTCCTCAAACTGTTGGTAAAATAGGATGTGCAATGACCTCTGTTTGTATTCAAATTATGCGATCTGGTGTTTCTACCACATTGGGATTTAATTTTAATCCTGGAACATTTGCTCAAGAAATGACATCTATTGGTGGCTTTGATCAGAGAGGAAATATCTATTGGGCAAAAGCTACTTCAATAGCCTCTGGCTTTAGTTTTGTAAATGCTGTACGTAGAAAAGCTGGACCATCTGAACTTGCTAATTTAGTAAATCAAGGATATTACATTATATTAAATGTAAAAAATGGTAGACATTGGGTAGCAGTAGATAGAGTAGAAAACAATAAAATATATATGTTTGATCCTGGTTCACCTGGTACAGAAGTTGGAGAAACTTATGGCTTAGATTCGATTGTTGGTTATGTATATTATAAAAAGGGGTAATGTAAATGAAAGATAGAAATGCTAAAGTCATTTTAACCATTTTGGTCATTTATTTAATTATCATGTTGATTCTATTTTTACCAAATTATTTACGTAATAAGCATGATAAATTGTATATTTTATCTGGTACTTTTGTAAAAATTAAGTATGAAAATGGAAAATGGTCCAATATCACTGATAGTAATGATTACAAATTAAAAGAATTTATGGTTTATGAAAATAACCAATATAAAGGTAATTATAAAGTATTATTATCTAATCGTTTTTACTTATATGATTCATCTGGTACTAGTATCGATTATGAAGGCCCTTTATTTGCATATAATGGGACTATGAAAATGGATGTAGTGGGTATTGAAACCATGGATGAAATCAGTGAAGCTGATTCTTATATCATAGAACAATTATTTTCATCAAAAGGAATTACTTATAATGGAAAATTCAATCTATTTCAGAAAACAACTTTAGATGTAGATAATGATGGACAATTAGAAACGATATATTGCATCAATAATTATTATGTAGAGGATGCACCTGATCAAGTGGTATCCATAATATTTATGAATAAAAATGGTAAAAATATCATTCTTGAGGAAAAAGTAATTTCAGTAGATAAAATATATGAAGAACCCTCTTATGAGATTCATAAAATTTTAGATATCAAGAATGATAAAAAATATGAATTATTATTTACACAGAATTATTTTAGTGAACCAGAAAAAGAATGTGCAATTCTATCTAATTTAACTGGAAAAAGAAAAAAAATAAATAACTTTTGTGATTAACTTTATTGTGTTTCTGTGAATTATTGTTTATAATATTAACATATTGGAGTTGGTGATATGAAATTAAAATTTAAAGCTGATGCACAAGATGTCTTAATTTTTATCTTGTTTGCCATCTTTTTATTCTATATTATTTGTTTAGCTGTTTTAAATTTTCCAGAATTAGCAATCAATGGGAAATTTTATGGGTTAAATCCATTTCCTGCGTTAGCACCAAGTCGTATTGCGGCAACTCTAGTATTTTACTTTCTTTTCTTAGGATTTATTTTTGCTTCCGTATCTAGTTACTTTTTTGAAAGGGAAAGTGGATTTGGTTTTTCAACAGAAAAATCATCAAAAGGATATAGTCATTGGGCTAAAGAAAAAGAAATTAAAGAAGATAAAGGTGTAGCAATGGTAAGACCTGGACAAGAAAATTCTGATGTTGCCGGAGTACCATTAATTATTAAAAAAGACGAAGTATGGGTAGATAATGGTGAATATCACTCTTTAGTAATTGGAGCAACTGGTAGTGGTAAAACGCAAACGGTTATTTTCCCAACAGTAGAAATGCTAGCCAAAAATAAAGAATCTATGATTATCACAGATCCTAAAGGTGAAATTTATGAGCAAACTTCTAATATGCTTCGTGCTAAAGGTTATGACGTATTAGTTTTAAATTTCCGTGACCCTCAAGAAGGAAGTGCATGGAATCCTCTTGCTTTACCTTATCGTATGTATAAAGAAGGAAATCAGGATAAAGCAATCGAATTATTGGATGACTTAGCAGCCAATATTCTTTATGAAGAAAAAAGTGGAAATGCAGATCCTTTCTGGGAAAAAACGTCAGCAGATTACTTTGCGGGACTTGCTTTAGGTATGTTCGAAGATACCACAGAAGATAAAATTAATATTAATAGTATTAGTTTGATGACTACGGTTGGAGAAGAAAAATTTGGAGGTTCTACTTATATCAAAGAATACTTTAATATGAAAGATCCTGGTGGTGCTGCTTATACCAATGCGAGTGGTACGATTATGGCACCAAGCGACACGAAAGGTAGTATTATTTCTGTATTTAAACAGAAAATTAAGTTATTTGCATCTCGTGAAAATCTTTCTGAAATGTTAAGTCATAGTGATTTTGATTTAGAAACAATTGGTGAAAGACCTACGGCTTTATATATCGTTATTCAAGATGAAAAGAAAACCTTACATCCTTTGGTTACCATCTTATTAAAACAGTGCTATGAAACTTTAATTTCAACGGCTCAAAAACATGGTGGTAAACTTCCTGTTAGAACGAATTTCTTACTAGATGAGTTTGCGAATATGCCACCTTTAAAAGATATCACCACTATGATTACTGCTGCACGTAGCCGTTTAATTCGTTTTACAATGATTATCCAAAACTTTGCGCAATTAGACCAAGTTTATGGAAAAGAAAATGCTGAAACCATTAAAGGTAACTGTGGAAATACCATTTATTTGATTACTACGGAATTAAAAGCATTGGAAGAAATTTCTAAAATGTGTGGAGAAGTTAAATCTAAAAAAGATGATAAAACGGCATCTACTCCATTGGTTACTATTAGTGACTTACAACGTATGAAACAATTTGAAGTTATTATCATGCGTATGAGAAAAAATCCATTCAAAACTAAATTTGTTCCTTATTATCAAATGGAATTTGGTAAAAAGTATGAAAAGGCAGAATATCCACATCGTGAAAAAGAAGAAGTACATACTTTCGATTTAAGAGAATTTGTCAAAGAAAAGAAAAAAGAAAAATTAATGCAAATGATGAATGATTCTTCTAATGGTGGTATGCCAAATATGATGCCGGGTATGGGTATGCCTGGTGGTATGTTTGGGGGAATGCCTAATCCTATGTTAAGAAGCAATCCTAATTCCATGTTAGATAACTTTTCAACTGGTGGTCCTATCGGTATGAATTCAGTTCCTCATAATGAATTACCAAAACCTAATCCTTTAGGCAATAATGGTGGATTAAATGTAGACGACATCATTAAAAAGATTGATGCTAAAATTGCTGAAATCGAAAAAGAAGAACAGAGACAACAAGAAACGAATTCTAAAGTGGAAGCTAAGACAGAAACTTCAAGTGATGAACCACCGAAAGAAAATAAACCAGAGGAGAAAAAAGAAGAAAAACCAATCATTCATGAAGATAAACTTCCAGTTATCGAGGATAAAATTAGCGATGATCAATTCTTTGATGATTTCTTTGATGATTAAAAGTGTATGAAGAACTCAAAAACTAAGAGTTCTTTTTCTATTGCTTGAAAATTCATGATTTCTTTTATTCAGCATATAATATAGTGGAGTGATTATATGTATGATTCTATGGATATCAATGAAATAGATCAAATTAGGATTACTACCACTAATACCTTAACTGAAAATGCAAGAATATTAATTGATATTAGAGATAAATATGAATATATTTTGGGTAGCATTCAAAACTCTGTCAATATTCCTTATAATTATTTAGCATTAATGCCAGAAAATTATTTAAATATAAAATCTATTTATTATATTTACTGTGATAGTGGTAGTAAAAGTAGAAAACTTTGCCTACATCTAACACAACTAGGATATCATGTAGTAGATTTAATAGGTGGATATGAAAATTATCATAAAAGTGAAAAAATATAGATAGTTGGAAATTATCTATATTTTTTGTTACTTTTAGAGTATAAAGTGCGAAAAATAGCCAAGAAATTTGTAAAAAAGAGTTTTCTTTTCCTTGGTTTTATGCTATAATTGCCAAGGAACTTATATGTAGGAAGTGAAAAAATGAAAAAAAGAAATATTGCGATTATTGCCCATGTCGATCATGGTAAAACAACTTTAGTAGATGAAATATTAAAATCAAGTGGAACTTTTAGAGAAAATGAAGATGTTTCTCAAATTTCTATGGATTCTAATCAATTAGAAAAAGAAAGAGGAATTACTATTCTTGCCAAAACAACTGCTATTAATTATAAAGATTACCGTATTAATATTATGGATACTCCTGGACATGCTGATTTTGGTGGCGAAGTAGAAAGAATTATGAATATGGTGGATGGTGTTCTTTTGGTAGTGGATGCCTATGAAGGAACCATGCCACAAACTAGATTCGTATTAAAGAAAGCCTTAGAAGCTGGTGTCAAACCTCTAGTTGTTATTAATAAAGTAGATAAACCAAGTGCAAGAGTGAAACAAGTAGTAGATGAAGTATTAGACTTGTTTATTGAACTTGGTGCAGATGATGATCAATTAGATTTTAAAGTAGTTTATGCATCTGCTATTAACGGTACTTGTAGCTTAGATCCAGATATTAGTACTCAAACGCCAGGCTTTGATGAATTATTAGATTTAATTATTGAAGAAATTCCTGCTCCATCAGGAAGTAGTAGTGAAAAATTACAGTTTCAACCAGCTTTACTCGATTATAATGAATTTGTAGGAAGAATTGGAATTGGTAGAGTTCATAACGGAAAAATAAAAGTAGGACAAATGGTATCTTGTATTCGTCTAGATGGTAGCGTCAAGAATTTTAGAATTCAAAAATTATTTGGTTTCTTAGGTATGAAACGATTAGAAATTGAAGAAGCAGAAGCAGGAGATATTGTAGCAGTAGCTGGGCTTGCTGATATTTCTGTTGGGGAAACACTTTGTGATCAAGGAGAAAATTTACCTTTACCTATTTTACATATTGATGAACCAACATTACAAATGACTTTTGCTACCAACAATTCTCCTTTTGTAGGAAAAGAAGGAAAATTCTTAACTGCAAGACAAATTGAAGACAGGTTAAATCGTGAACTACAAAGAGATGTTAGTTTAAGAGTTAGTCAGTTAGATGGAGAAAGTTTTCTTGTTTCTGGTCGTGGTGAATTACATTTATCCATCTTAATTGAAAATATGCGTCGTGAAGGATATGAACTTCAAGTATCAAAACCACAGGTTATTATCAAAGAAGTAAATGGTATTAAAATGGAACCATTCGAAGATTTACAAATTGAAGTACCAGAAGAATCAGTAGGATCTGTCATTGAACAACTTGGTACCCGTGGTGGTATTATGGATAATATGACAAATTTTGAAAATCAAGTACGATTAAATTATACGATTCCATCACGTGGTCTAATTGGTTTTACAACAGATTTTATGACTATGACAAAAGGTTATGGAATTATCAATCATACTTTTAAAGAGTATCGTCCATTAGAAAGTGTTAATATTGGTGAGAGAAAATTAGGAGTTTTGGTTTCTACAGAGGCTGGTAAATCATCTGCCTATGCCTTAGGACAATTAGAAGACCGTGGAGTTATGTTTATTGAACCTGGTTGTGAAGTTTATGAAGGTATGATTGTAGGAGAATGCAATCGTGATAATGATTTAGCAGTTAATGTCGTAAAAGGAAAGCAATTAACCAATACCCGTGCTGCTAGTGCCGATAAGACAGTAGTATTAAAAAGACCTCGTCCTATTACTTTGGAGGGAGCTCTTGATTATATTAATAGCGATGAATTAGTAGAAGTTACTCCACTGAATATTCGTCTTCGTAAAAGAATTCTAGATACGGAAGCCAGAAAAAAATTTGATGCTAGAAAATCGAACTAAAGTACTTTTCATAGTACTTTTTTTTTGCTATAATAGGTACATAATAATAAGGGGATGAAAATATGAATGAAAATCAACCAACTCAAAATCAATCTAATCAGCTAAACCAAAATTCTACTCAACCAACTCAAATGTCTAATCAAACCAACCAAATGCCTAATCAACCAATTCAAATGTCAACTGCAAATCCATCTGTATCACAAAATTCACAACCAATTACTCCAGGAATGAATCAAGCTGCAATGCCATCAACAAATCCTAATGTTGTACCAATGCAACAAGTAGAAGTAACTTCTTCTAATGTCGGAAATTCTACTGCAACTACAACTAATACCAATCAACAAACTACAGTAAGCGAACCAACACCACCTTCTAAAAATAGTAAGGTTACAACAGTACTTTTAATATTATTATTTCTTTTCTTTTTTGGTTTTATTATGGGAATGCCTTATATTCAAAAATTTGTAAATGATTATAAATCTAATAAAGAATTATCAGAAATAGAAAAAGAAGCAATCAAAGAAGAAGAAAAACAAAAACAAGAAGCAGAAAATAATAACCCACAGCCAGTCCCTGAAGAAAAATTAGCAGAACTAGAATGTACTTCAAGTAATCAAACAACTAACAATTATAGTTTAATCGAAACTCAAAAATTTTATTATAATTCTACTAATCAAGTTGTAAAGAGTAGTATCCTATCTCAGTATACTTTTACTATAGTAGATGAAACCTATAATTCTTTAAAATCTCAGTGTGATAATGATAGTTTAAAATATGCGACACATGAAGGATATAGTACTGCTTGCAGTTATAGTGATACTACGGTAGAAATTAGTAATGAATTTGATTTGAAAACTTTTACTCCTATTGTAGATGGCGATGTTAACATTCAAGCAAATGCAACTTATCAACAAGATATTAATACAATTCGAAATAATTTAACTTCTCAAGGATATACTTGTAAATAGTGTAAATTTTTAGAGTAAAGTCCGTTTATTAATAGATTATTTTCTTTACCATATTTAATGCCGTTTTTGGAAAACAAAGCGGAAATAAGATTGATAAAAGTAAGCAAAAAAATACATAAAATGTTAAATTTTTCCACGACGAAAATAACAGACCAATGTCCGTTTTTTAAACTTAGTTCCGTTTTTTTCTCAATAGGATGCCTTTAATTGTTTAGTAACAAATAAAGAAGGACTTTATTTGTATTACTTATTATAATCAATGAAATTTAAAAATCAAGGGTATATTAACTCATTTCATTCGCCCTTGATTTTAAATTTCATTATACTATAATCATACTTAATTCCGTTATTTTGTTAAAAACGGACTTCCAAATGAAAATTAACATATACTTGTAAATAGGCGTCTTACGCCTTTTCTTTTGGATAAAAATATGTTATAATCAGTAATACAGGTTGGTGATACCATGAAAAAGAAAATCTTTATTTTTGGCATCTTCTTACTAATTTTAGATCAATTACTAAAACAGGTTGTTCTAAACAATATACCGTATCAAAAAATCATAACAGTGATTCCTAATTTCTTTTATCTTACCAATGTCAAAAATACAGGAGGGGCTTTTAGTATTTTAACGGGAAACATTATTTTTTTATTAGTAGTAGGCATCATCTTTCTATGTGGTTTTCTCTATTATCTATCTAAAATAGAATCTTTTTCTTTCTTAGAAGTTTTATATTCTAGTTTTATAATTGGTGGCATTTTAGGTAATATGATAGATCGTTTATGGTATCATGGAGTTATCGATTATATTGGATTTACATTTGGAAAGTATCATTTTCCTATCTTTAATCTAGCAGATATTTTAATTGTCTGTGGAGGGTTTTTGTGGATAATCCAAGAATTAGGGGGTCGTGAAGATGGAAATAGAAGTTGATCAAAATAATATTCGTATTGATCAATATTTAACAGAAAAATTAGAGATTAGTCGTAGTAAAATTCAAAAATTAATCAAACAAGAAAAAGTTCTAGTGAATGATAAAAAAGTAAATAGTAGTTATTTAGTAAAAATAGGTGATTTCATTTTGATTGATGATGAGTTAGACTTTTCGATTACAGTAGAAAAGGAAAATATTCCTCTTGATGTTGTGTATGAAGATGATTATCTATTAATAGTTAATAAACCGTCAGGAATGGTCGTGCATCCTGCTCCTGGAAATTATCATGGAACTATGGTAAATGCTTTACTATATCGCTTTTCTTTATCGAATTCTAATTCCATTCGTCCTGGTATTGTTCATAGAATTGATAAAGATACCAGTGGTTTATTAGTAGTAGCAAAAGATGATAAAACACATGAGTTACTAAGTAATTTGATTAAAGAAAAAAAAGTAGAACGTACTTATATAGCATTAGTAGATGGAATCATTCCCCATGAAACAGGAACTATTGATGCTCCTATTGGAAGAGATTCTGATAATCGTCAAAAAATGAAAGTAACTGATATTAATAGTAAAGATGCTATTACTCATTTTAAAGTCATCAAAAGATATCCTAATACTAATCAAACTTTAATTGAATGTAAGTTGGATACTGGTAGAACTCATCAAATTCGTGTTCATATGGCTTATATTGGTTATCCTATCTACAATGATCCTGTCTATGGAAAAAGAAAACACACAACAGCATTTGGACAATTTTTACATTCCAAAAAAATTAAATTTATACATCCAATTACTGACAAACAGATTGAAAAAGAGGTTCCATTACCGGATGAATTTCAAGGCTATTTAGATAAAATTGATATACAAGAATCAAAAAATATTATATAATAAAAAAACGAGGAGTTGATTAAAATAATGAATGAAACTATGAATCGTAAAGACTTAATTGTTATGAAGCTACTTCATTATTTTATAACAGAAAAGAATTATAGTCCTATTCTTTTACAAGGGGCTGAAGATGAAATTTGGTTAGAAAATTTAGATAGTGATTATCAAATTGTAAGAATTGTATCTAACTATATTCATAATGATGAACAATTAAATTTTGATTTATTTAAAACAAAAAGAATTGTATCCAAAATTAGAAAAAAAGTATTTTCCTTGCATATGGATGTACTAACGATTTACACAGATCTTGGGGATAATGCTCATTTAGATCAAGTCGATAAAATGGATTGCTTATATCTATATGATGAAAAAGATTTAAATAAATATCCTTTTATAGAAAAACATTTTCCTGATATTTCCAAAAAATTAACTTTTACGGAAGAAGGACTACAATTATTTATTAAAATTACGAATGATATTAATCAAAAAAATAAAGAAGAAGCAGAAAAAGCTGAAAATGTCTTTAAAAAGAAGAAGCCTATTGTTACTTATATTTTACTTATCTTAAATATTTTAATTTATTTGTTTCCTATTTTATTTGGAAATACTACCGATTTTTTTAATCGTTTTTGCTTATTTGGTCCTTATGTTCGTAACTATCAAGAATATTATCGTTTAATTACAGGTGGATTTTTACATGCGAATATCTTTCACTTAGCTTTTAACTGTTATGCATTATATATTATCGGTGGTCAATTAGAAACTTTTATGGGAAAGACTAAGTATACGATTATTTATTTCTTTTCTTTATTGATGGGTAGTTTAATGTCGATTACTTTTAATGATTTTCCAAGTATTGGAGCAAGTGGTGCCATCTTTGGATTAATGGGAAGTTTATTATACTTTGGATATCATTATCGAATTTACTTAGGAAATACTTTAAAAAGTCAGATTATTCCTTTAATTATTATCAATTTAGTATATGGTATGTTAGTTTCTGGTATTGATAATTTTGCACATATTGGTGGATTAATTGGAGGAGCCATCATTACCATGGCATTAGGTGTAAGATATAAAAGTAGTATCAGTGAACGAGTCAATGGAGTGATTATTACAGGTATTTATACTCTCTTTATGATTTATATGGCATTTATCATTGTGAGATAGCATTTGGCTATCTTTTTTCTTTACAGAAAAAGGTTTTTAGCGTAAAATAATAATTGATAATAGGAGTTGGTACCATGAAAAAAAATAGAAAACAAGCTTTCACTTTAATAGAAATGTTAGTAGTTATTATCTTGATAGGAATTATTTTGGCAATCGTTCTACCCAGTGTAACGAAATTATCTAATAATAGAAGTAAAAAAATGTATGAAACTCATTTGGATGTAGTGGTAGAAAGTGCAGTAGATTTATATACAGATCAATATAAAGGGGAATTAGCAGATGAAAATGCTGAATGTTTTAATATTAATTATCAAACTCTTTTAAAAGATGGTTTAGTTGATGAGACTGATGTATTTTGTGATGGAAATATCATTATTAGAGACAACAAAAGTACCAATAGTTTAGAAAATAGTTATTATTTAACTTGTAGAGATAGTAAAGGAAACGAAATTAATAAAAGTGAAAAGGTACCATCAGGTTGTCGAGGATTTAATGGAAAATTTAAAATGGAATATGCTATATATACAGATAGTGCAAAGACTAAACCTTATGATGGTACTTATTATGTGAAAGATGCTTATGTTGTTTTTACTAGTACAAGTCCTTATTCTTTTGCGATTGATCATTATGAATATTCAATTAAATTAGATGGTAATTGGAAAACAATTCCATCAGGTAGTAATTTAGGAAGTATTGCTGATATTAAAAATTTAGATGGTATTTTAAATGTAAGAGCAGTAGATCAAGATAACAATGAAAGTAGTAGTGTCAGAATACCAGTTAAATTAGATAATACAGGTCCAACATTTACAACCAGTATGACAGGAGGATGGTTAGAAAAAACTGTAACTATATCGGAAGCAACTGATAAACAAGTAGGTACACTTGCGGAATTACCATATTCCTTTGATGGAGGACAAAATTGGCAAAAAGAACCAACAAAAAATTATATAGAAAATAAGAAAATAAATATCTGTGTTAGAGATAGTTTAGATAATAAGACATGTAAAGATTTCGAAATTAGTGGAATTGATAGAGTAAAACCAGATGCACCAACAATTACAGTAAGTGATACAATTGGAAGTGGAAAATGGCATAAAGAAAACTTTACTATAACATTAAGTGGAGCCCATAATTTAAGTGGAAATACTTATTATTATGGAGAAACCAATCCACCAAAAACAACGGGACCTACTATTTCTGTTTCAGAAGATACTACTTCTAAAGTATATTATCTGCAAGTATGTAGTGGAGCAGGAATTTGTAGTGATGTAGTAAATTATGAAGTAAAATTAGATAAATCAACACCAAAAGCGCCAACAATAGCGGCAGGTGATAAAATAGGAAGTGGAAGTTGGCATAAGGCAGATACCACGTTAACAGCCAGTGGAAGTAGTGCACCAAGTGGAGTGACTTATTATTTAGATAAAAACAGTACTCCAACAACAGTAGTAACAAATGGTAGCTTAACAATTACTGAAAATACTGCTTCAACTAAATATTATGCTAAAGCATGTAGTGGAGCAGGAAAATGTAGTAGTGTTGCAAGTTATGAATTAAAATTAGATAAATCAACACCAAAAGCACCAACTTTAGCAGCAACAGATGGAATTGCAAGTGGAAGTTGGCATAAGGCAGATACCACGTTAACAGCAAGTGGAAGTAGTTCAACCAGTGGAATTACTTACTACTTAGATACCAATAGTAATCCAACGGCTGCAAGAAGTATTTTCACAATTACAAGTAATACAAAATCAACTACTTATTATGCAAAAGCATGTAATGGATCAGGACTTTGTAGTAGTGTAGCAAGTTATGAATTAAAATTAGATAAATCAACACCACAATGTAGTATTGTAGCAACAGGAACAGCAGGAAGTGGTGGATGGTATACGAATAATGTTACTTTAAAACTACAAATTACCGAAACGACTAGTGGAGTATTAAAATCAACTTTAAGTCAAGAAAGTATTACAGAAAATACAGCAGGACAAGTAGTAACTGGAAATGTAACCAGTACAGCAGGAATTATAGGAAATTGTACGACAACTATTAAACTAGATAAAACAACACCATCAGCACCAGCAATAGCAGCAACAGATGGAATTGGAAGTAACAGTTGGCATAACCAAACGTTTACACTTAATTATAGTGGAGCCAATAATATCAGTCAAAATACCTATTATTATGGAACAACCGCAAGTCCAAATACAGTAGGTGCTAGTACGACAATTAATCAAAATAGTAGTGGAACTACTTATTATGTCAAAGTATGTAGTGGGGCAGGATTATGTAGTGGTAATAGTACTTATGTAGCTAAATTAGATGCAACAACGCCAAATGCACCAACCATAACAGCAACAGATGGAATTGGAAGTAACAGTTGGCATAACAAAGCGTTTACTCTTAATTATAGTGGAGCCAATAATATCAGTCAAAATACCTATTATTATGGAACAACCGCAAGTCCAACAACAGTAGGTACTAGTACGACAATTAATCAAAATAGTTCAACGAGTAGTGGAACAACCTATTATGTCAAAGTATGTAGTGGAGCAGGATTATGTAGTGGTAATAGTACTTATGTAGCTAAATTAGATACTATAACACCATCAGCACCAACCATAACAGCAACAGATGGAATTGGAAGTAACAGTTGGCATAAACAAGCGTTTACTCTTAATTATAGTGGAGCCAATAATGTCAGTCAAAATACCTATTATTATGGAACAACTGCTAGTCCAAATACAGTAGGTGCTAGTACGACAATTAATCAAAATAGTCCAACGAGTAGTGGAACAACCTATTATGTCAAAGTATGTAGTGGAGCAGGATTATGTAGTGGTAATAGTACTTATGCAGTAAAATTAGATGCCACAACACCAACTGTAACTGCCAAAGCTGCAAATAATAATATCACGACAGCAACTAATGCTAATATTCAAAGTTACTTTAACATTACTACCAGTGGTCCTAGTGGCGGAAGTACTGTATGTAAAGTAGGATCAAAAACTGTTTCTAATACGAATAATTTATCTCAAGGTTTAAATACTGTTGTTTGTACAGCAACCAGTGGAAGTGGATTAACAGCAAGTGCATCGACTACATTCCATCATCAGTATACAGCTACAGCAGGTTGTAATAATGGAAGAAGGTTGAGTGGTGGAAATTGTGTATATACTGATAATAATTGTAGTTGTTCTGCATATAATCAAAAATGTAATGCTTGGACAAAACAATGTACAGGATATGGCACAAAAAAGGTAACACGTAATGCATCATATAGTGCCACTAGAATAAATGGTGGAGATTGTGGTCATGATTCTTATTCTAGTAAGTCAGATTATAGCTGTCATTGTGACCAACCTTTGAATGCGATATCAGGTACTTGTTATGTAAGCTATTCTGAGTGGGTAACAGATTATAATAATTGTTTAGGTTATAAAGATGTTGAACCATGTACACAATGGGTAGATGATACTAGTTCATGTAAATCTTGGAATTCTTGTGAAAGAACAGACAATAATTCGCGTACTTATTCTTGCCCAACAAAAGGTACAAATGGTAATACTGGGGCTAGTATTAATGCAACTGTTAGTGGATCTATCTGTACTTTTTAAAAAATAGTATGAGAATAAAAAAGGAGAAAAAATGAACAATAAAAAAATAATATTACCTATTATTATTGGGGCGATTGCTATTATGTTAATCATAACATCTGGATTGATGACTGTTTTTAATCCTAAGAAAAAAGAAAACATGAAAAATGATTCTACAAATACAAATTCTCAATCAGTTACTGATCGTACTATCGTATATGAATGTAGATTACCATCAGAATCTGAAACTGATGAAGTTATTTCTTACCAAATAGAAGAATTATCAGTTTTAGATGGTATTGTATTACAGGAAAAACATTTGTTTGAAATAAATGTAATTGGGGAAGAACAATATTTAAGTTTAAAAAATGATGAACAATATAGTAAAAATAAAATATTTAATGATGAAAAAAGGAATATTACTTTTTCTTATGCAGATCCTACTGATTATACTAAGGATGAAACAGGAGAAGACATGGTATTGGAATATGATACTTATAAAGAGTTATTAGAGAGTAATGGCTATACATGTATCCAAAAATAAAAGAAAATCTAGTCAAATAGAATACTTCATGGTAAAATAATAAATGTGAGGTGATAGGATGGACTCTAATACTACTTTATATTCGATAGAAGAGTTTGATCAAGCGTTAGTGGAAGCAATTTTAAAAGAAGTGTTTTCTGCTTTACAAGAAAAAGGTTATGATCCAATTAATCAAATGGTAGGATATTTAATGAGTGGAGATCCAGGATATATTTCTTCATACAAAGACGCTCGCAAAAAGATAGTTAGTATTGATCGAAGTAAAGTATTAGAATTTTTACTTCGTAAGACTTTAGTAGGTGAATAAATTGAAGTATTTGGGTTTAGATTTAGGAACTAAGACCTTAGGATTAGCTCTTTCTGATCCTTTAGGTATGATTGCTAGCAGTTATAAAATTTTAAGACACAACGAAGATTATGATAGTTTGTTACCAATGTTAAAAGAAGAAATTGATAAAAATCAGGTGGGTGCTTTAGTATTAGGTCTTCCTAAAAATATGAATAATTCTATTGGTGAAAGAGGAGAGATTGCTCTTGAATTTCAAAAAAAATTAGAAACAGAATTAAAATTACCAGTTTATATGCAGGATGAAAGATTAACTACAAAGCAAGCTGAAAGTTTATTAATTTCTAATGATACGAGTAGGAAAAAAAGAAAAAAAGTAATTGATAGTTTGGCTGCAACAATCATTTTGCAGAGTTATTTAGATAGAAAGGAAAAATAGTATGAAAGAAAATACATTTAAAATGGTTACGGAGGATGGACAAGAAGTTACTTGTAATGTTTTATTCACATTTGATAGTGAAGAAACAAAAAAAAGTTATATAGCTTATACAGATAATACTTATGAAGCAGACGGAAGTATCAAAGCCTATGCTGCTGTCTATCATCCAGAAGATTTAAATAAAGGGTTTGAACCAATTGAAACAGAAAAAGAATGGAAAGTAGTAGAAACCATTCTACAAACAATTCAAGAAGAAGTTCGTAATAAAATGGAACAAGGAACAGTTGATGCAAATAATGATGCAGGAACAACTGATGCACAGTAAGATTGTTGTTGGTAACTGTTATGAAGAAGTTTCGTAATATAGCATTAGGGCTGTTAATTAGTACTGTTATTATCATTGGAGGATGTTGCGTATTTTATAAATATCAACTAAGCCCTGTAAATCATTCTGAAGAAGTAATAGAAATTGAAATTCCTAGTAATTCTACTGCTAGAAAAATTGCTTCTCTTTTAAAACAAAATCATTTAATTCGTGATGAAAGAATGTTCTTAATCTATGTGAAATTAATGAAAATAAATGATATGAAGGCAGGATTCTATGACTTATCTAGTAATATGAGTGTAGAAGAGATTGTTTCTATCTTGCAAGAGGGATCTAAGAAAAATCCTAATCAAATCAAAATAACTTTTAAAGAAGGAATCAACATTAGGAATTTTGCGACAATTGTCAGTGAAAATACGGTTAATACTTATGATAGCGTTTTAGAATTACTAAAAGACACAGAATATTTAGATGAATTAATCGAAAAATATTGGTTTCTCACAGAGGACATCAAAAATGATCAATTATATTACTCATTAGAAGGTTATTTGTTTCCAGATACTTATTACTTTGCCAATCAGAATGTATCAGTAAAAGAGATTATTACTAAAATGCTAAATCAAATGAATGAAGTATTATCTAATTATCAAAAAGAAATTGAAAACAGTGAGTTAAATATTCATCAACTTTTAACATTAGCATCCGTTATTGAAAAAGAAGGAAAGAAAAATGATTTTAAAGATATTTCCTCTGTATTTTATAATCGTATGAAAAAGGGTATGAATTTGGAAAGTTGTGCAACTGCTTATTATGGAGTAGGATTAGAATTTAGTGAATTAGGAATTGCCACTAATGAAGTGATTACTCCTGTAAATGATTATAATACTTATAAGAAAAATGGTTTACCAGTAGGACCTATTTCTCTTCCTAGTAAGAATGCTATTGAAGCAGCACTCAATCCTACAGATACAAATAATTTATATTTTCTTTCGGATAATCAAGGAGTAACTTATTTTTTTGAAACATACTCTGAACATCAGAAGAAACAACAAGAATTAATTAAAGCAGGTAAATGGTATCGGTAAACAGGTAAATGGTATCGATAAGAAAGAAGTGATTCACATGATGGAAAACTTAAATACGATGATTAAAGATTTAAAGAAACATGCGTTAGAAGAAAATATTCCTATTATGCAAGATGAAGGAATTGATTATCTAACGACATTTATTATTAAGAAACAAATACATAGTGTCCTAGAAATAGGAAGTGCTATTGGTTATTCTGCTATTATGATGGCTTTAGCAGATCCTAATTTGAAAATTACTACTATCGAAAAAGATCGCGATAGATATTTGGAAGCCTTAAAAAATATTAAAGAATTTGACTTAGAAAATCAAATCACTTTAGTATTTCATGATGCTCTAGATGCTAACATTGAAGGAAACTTTGATATGATTTTTATTGATGCTGCTAAAGGGCAAAATATTCGATTTTTTGAAAGATATGAAAATAATCTGAATCCTAATGGTTACATTTTAACAGACAATATGAATTTTCATGGTTTAGTAGATAAAGTCGATGCTGAAATCGAAAGTAAAAATTTAAGAAGTTTAGTTCGTAAAATTAGAGATTATCGTACCTTTTTAGTCAATAATCCAAACTATCAGGTAGAGTTTTTAAATATCGGTGATGGTATAGCGGTTGCTCGAAAAATAGAAAAATAATATCAAAAGGTTCAATGTCAAGTAGTGTTGGTGAAACCAAAAACTAATGATAAATGAACTATATAGAGAGCTAAAAATTTTAGT
>CANQBE010000014.1 GCA_947589515.1 uncultured Bacilli bacterium | reverse complement strand
TTATTTGTTACTAACTTGTCATCATACTTTAAGTTGCATTTAACTTTAAAAAGTTGCGTTTACTTTTAAATTTGAGCTCATTATGTGATAATGTCATGTTAAATCATTTTTTGAAAATGTCAGTAAATGATATAATATGCTCCTTGAGAAAGGAGCAAACAAAAATGAATCATGAAAGGATTATATTAACAATGAAAGATCAAAGAATAAATGATATTATGGTTAAACTTATCTCAGGTGAAATTAAAACATGTGATGCCATGAGATTAACAGGTTTATCCGAACGACAAATTTACAGAAAGAAAAAAGCTTATAAAGAATATGGCATATCTTCTATTCCTCACAAAAGCAGAAATATACCTACTGGAAGAGGTTTCTCTAATGATTTCAAATCTTATATTATAAAACTTTATCAATCTGAATATGATGGTTGGAATTTTTATCATTTTAATGATACTCTCGAAGACTATTATGATATTCATGTATCAGATTCTTTTATCTATAATTTACTAACTTCTAATGGTATTCAATCACCTAATCAATATAAAAAAAGAAAAACTTCTCATCCTCCCCGTGAAAGAAAGGAAAATGCTGGTGAACTTATCCAGGTTGATGCTTCTAAACACAAGTGGTTCTATGGTGATGATAATTATTACTATCTTCACGGTGGTATTGATGATTCCACTGGTACTGTTACCTCTTGTTTCTTTGCTGATCAAGAAACTATTTTTGGTTACCAAATGATTATGAAACAAACTATCATGAATTATGGCATTCCTGAATGTCTTTATACTGATTATAGAACTGTTTTCCAATCTAGTAAAAAAAATCTTACTCTTGAAGAAGAACTGAATGGGAAACAAATTAAAAATACCAGATTCGCTAATATGCTTGAACACATCGGAACTGATATTATTTCTACTATCAATCCTCGCGCTAAAGGCAGAATTGAAAGACTTTGGAGAACTTTTCAAGATCGTTTATATAAAGAACTTAAAAAGAAATCTATTCATACTATTGAAGAAGCAAATCAATATTTAAACGATGTGTTTATCCCAAAATACAACGCTAGATTCGCTCTTCCTATTGATAATACCAAAAATCACTTTATTTGTCTAGATAATGATTTTGATTATAATAAAGAACTCGCTGTTTTTTCAGAACATAAAGTCTTTCACAATTCCTATCTTAAATATGACAACTGTTATCATGTTATCTTAAAAAATAATGAAAAATGTTATCTACCAACATCTGACAAAGTTAAAGTTTATACTTTTCTTGATAACACTAATCACATTTTATTTAATAACGAATGGTATGATCTTAAAACAATTAATGATTTTAAAATTGAAACAAAACAAGTAATAACTTCAACATTACAACATGAAATTAACAATTCAAAAGAAAAACACTCTAACAAGTCACCTTGGAGAAAAGGATTACCACCTCTTGTTTCTCACAATTCTATGTATTATGCACTACATCATGGGTGTTAGTCAAGAGTGCCTTTGGCATTCATCTTGACTCTTGACTAACATTGTCTCCGTATAATATTAATACATCAAAAGACTTCTCTTTTGATGTTATCTATCAAATACATTACTGACATTTTCTCATAATGATTTTCCTGACATTTTCAAAAAAATTTGACAGTGTAAACTAGAAAAAAATGTGGTAATTTCTGTAAAAATCTTTTTAAAATGATATTTTTCGATATTAGTTGTCAAAAGATTAAAAAAAGTGTAAAATGAAAGCATGGTGATAATATGAGGTACTTTTTCATTGGAATCATTAAAATTTATCAAATGATTCCCCTACCTACACATTCTTTATGTAGACATATACCTACCTGTTCCCAATATACCATAGAAGCTATTAGTAAATATGGTTCTATCAAAGGGTTATATTTAGGATTTAAGAGAATCTTACGATGTAATCCATTCGGAACAAAAGGTTATGATCCAGTACCTAATTTAGATAAGAAAGGAAAATCAATATGAAAAAAAGAAAATATTTAGGGGTCTTATTACTTCTCATCCTTCTTACTTTAACAGGATGCTTTAAAAGAGATAATTTAGAAGGAATCGAAATTGTGACAACCGTATATCCGGTTGAATTTGTGACGAATTACTTATATGGAGAACATGCTATTATCAATTCTATTTATCCCGATGCGGTTGATACATCAACTTATACTTTAAGTAATAAACAATTAAATGATTATAGTAAAAAGAAATTATTTATTTATAACCGTATTACCAATGATAAAGATATTGCTTTAGAGTTTCTCGATCGTAATGAAAAAATGCTGATCATTGATGCTACTTATGGAATGGAAATTACTTATGGATTAGAAGAATTATGGTTAAATCCTTCTAATTTACTGATGATTACTCAAAATATTAAAAATGGTCTACAAGAATATATGACCAATAGTTATTTAGAAAAAGAAATTGATCAAAAATATGAAGAAATTAAAGTATCTTTATCAGAATTAGATGCAGAATTAAAGTTAACAGCAGAAAATGCTACTAGAAAAACTTTAGTAGTAGGAAGTGATTCGTTAAAATATTTAGAAAAATATGGTTTTCAGGTTATCTCTTTAGATACTACCAATAATCCTGTTAGTGATCGAGTTATCAATGATGTTATTAGTAAAATCAATAATAAAGAGATTAGACATTTATTCTTATTAGAACATCAAGAACAGAATGATGTCATTAAACAAGTAATTGAAAAAACAAACATTGAAACTTATACTTATCGTAGATTAGATAGCATTCAAGATCAAGAACGCGATGAAAAAGCAGATTATTTTTCCATTATGAATTCTAATATCGAATTATTAAGAAATGAACTATATTAAAAGAAGTTTCGAAAAACTTCTTTTATTTTTGTTTACTAATATTCGTTGTTACTTTATTGACAAATACCCAATGTTTACTTTTAGGAATGATTTCACTATCACAGCGAATACATTTAGAAGATGTTAACATATTTGTTTGATAACCACAGTGAGGACATACAATTTCTTCTGTTTCTGTTGGATCTTTCACAAATGTTAAAATATATTCATGATAAATAGGAACCTGATCGTTTCCTTGCACTACTCTTTCCACTACTATTTCTTTTCCAGCTTCTGTAACTTCATTTCTTTGTGCTGTTTGATATTCTATACTAGAATATCGAATCCAAAACTTAGCAATTTCTAAATTTTGTTCATATCCTAAATAAATCAATTTACAGAATTCTTTCCTGACATTCTGGATTTTATTTTTTACTTGATTTTTTTGATTTTCTTTTATCTGTAAAAGAATTTGATTATAAATCTGATCGGATACGGCATCTCTTAAAAATCCATAATTCTCATCTATCATACTCATTTCTATATTGATGTACTGATTAAACATTTTTTCTTCTATTTCTTCTTTGGTATATTTTTTGCCTCTTTTTTGTAAATCTTCATTACTTACTTCTTTCAATTTCTTCTCATCTTTAATAAAATATCGTAATAGAAAAATACCAACGATTATCAGTACTAAAAAGAAAATAATTCCTAAAAGATATAAATTCATATTATCGTCTTCTTTCTAATATATACAAAATTAAGGCAATCATCGATAGTACGATACCTGCTGCTATTAAGTAAATACTTACCTTATATTTATCATAATTGGATCCTTTGATTGGAGTTTTTTTACGCTCGATTCCAGAAGATTCCTCTATTTGATAACTATCATTATTTTTATATTCTTCGACGGTTCCTTCTAAATCGTTACGATAAGAAATTCCTAACTGATTTCCTAATCGATTCTGATAAGATTTCGTAGAATACTCATAGACTGCTTTTTGAAATAGTGCTTTTTTACTTTGGGAAAATCCAGAATAAGCAGTATCACCAATTACCGTAAATGGTACTCCACTTTGTGTTATTTGATACATATTTTTGGCTGTAATCATTAAATCATTGTTACTACTATCACTAATTTCATATGAATAAATACGCATATTCGGATATCTTTGTTTTAAAGCCTCCAAATACACTTCTTCTTGTTTACAAAAATCACAGTTATTACTATAAAAAAAATAAATATTTACTTCATTTAATGCCTTTGCTTTGATAGGAATTATCATGAACAATAATAGAAAAAAGAAAACCCAATACTTTCTCATATCACCCAACACCTCTTTTATCATTTCTATACTCATTATATCAAAAAAAGAAAAAGATTAAACTTTATTTCGTGATTTTTTTCTAATTAGGATAAATAGTGTCAAACTACTTAGAAAAGAAAGACCATAGGAAATTATCATGAGATTGGTACCACGATAATAGGAAGTAATCTGATAGTTTCCTTTTTTTAAAGAAATACCAACCAAACCATTTTTCGTTTCAAAAGTAGGAATCGTTTCCTTGCTACTAGTTACCAAATATCCTGGATAATAAATATAAGGAAGTTCTACGGTTACCGTATTGGATGCATTGATATCAAAACTAAGATGGGTACCTTCTTTCTTTACGTGTTCAATCGTAGCATTTCCTGCTAATAACAAAGGAATACTTTCTCTATTTTTTAAATAATCATAACTGTAAATTGCTTGATATGGTAAATATTCAGCACTAGCAGTACCCGTAGCACGAGCAATTTCTCCTCTTTTTTTAATTTCATTTGAAGATAATAAAGATAGATTTAATCCTTTATTCTGAATTCCTATGTTTACAAAGTAAAAACTACCTAGTATCGATATCCCAATGATTCCATAATATAGAAAATGAGCATTTTTCGGTGTTAGTTGTTGATAAAAGAGACTTACTACAATCGAAAAGAAAAAAGTAGTCATTTGTAAGTAACGCCATGGAAATTGAAAGATGGAAAAACAATCTAGTAAGTAATGCCAACTAATGAAATCTAACGTAAAGAAGATGGATAGAAAAGTAAGTACTAAGAAAGAAACAGGTATTTTCGTATCTGGATTTTTTCTTTTCTTTAGCCACCAAAAGGCCGTAATGAATATTAAAATGATACTATATCCTTGTACCATACGAACGGGATAATCAGAAGAAAGACTGAATAAAGAGATTGCGTTATTTTCCATATTGGTACCGGTTGTTTTCATATACTCTGAATCAAAAACCATATAATTACTACTTACTTTTGCTTCTAATAGAGGAATGATCGTTGGTAGCGAAATCATGATAGCAAGAAATAAACTCATTCCTAACTTTTTGATGATTTGTTTATTTTTCCATTGTTTCCAAGATATACATAAACTAAAAAAAGCAAATATCCCTACCATGACAGCACTCAAATGATGGGATAACAACAATCCTGCAGTACCAATCGTTAAACAATACCACTTTTTTTGATCTTTCCGAAGAATAGAATCCATTCCTAAAAATACCAAAGGAATAAATACAAAAGAAAGAATTTCTCCCAATGCTAATCTCACATAGATATCAAATAAATGATAAGGAGCCGTCATATATAAAATAGATGCTAGTAAAGCAATCTTTTTCTGATTCGTGATTTCCTTCATCCATAAATACATCGTAAAACCAGAAAAAAAGATCGTTAGTAAGATTAAAAAATTAACTGCTTGTCCAAAGGGATGAATGAAATACGAAAGAAAATATACCAAATAAGCAGATAAAATTCCATAAAAAAGATTTGGTGCATAGCCTAACCCTCCCATCATATTGGGATTCACAATAGGAATGATTTGATGGTCTTTCCATGCTACTTTTAAAGTATAAGTACGAAATAGATGAAAAATAGCGTCATGGCCATTTAACATTTTGGATTTCAATAGTGGAAAACCTATCACAATCGTTACAATCAACAAAATGATATAGGGAAAGTACTTTTGAATATGGGTATTTTTTTTCATTTTTCATTCTCTTTTCTTATCCTCATTATAGCGTACTTACTACTATCAGACAAGTTGGAATCAAAAATTTTAAGAGTTAATGCCAAAAACTATAAAGTTTAGCACCTAACTTTTGAAAAAAAGGTGCACTATAGATAAAACGATTCGAATCCGATTCAATCGCTTTCGTTATTTTGCTCGTAATACTATTTAATTGATTATGACCGATGAGATGAAATAATTTTTCTTCCCTTCTTGTAATTTGATCATTCATTTTTTCAAAATAAATACTTTTCTTTTTGTTTTCTATCATCACTTCATTAAATCCGGTATTAAAAATACCCGGTTCAATTAATTTTACTTGGATATCGGAAGTAATGAGTTTTAATTCTTTTCTTAAACAAGTTGTAAGACTAATTAAAGATGCTTTCGTTGCACAGTAACTTCCTAAAAAAGGAATGGGAATGATACCCGCAATACTAGACATGACTACTACCTTTCCTTTTTCCTGAGTTAAAAATAAATGACCACAGTACATTTGAATTAACTTGATATTGGAAAAGACATTGACTTCAAAATTCTTTTCTAACGAATCCATAGGAATATCTAAGATGCTTCCCCCATAACCAACACTGGCGTTACAGAATAAACAATCTATTTTTAAATCATAGATTAACTTACGATCTTCTTCTTTCGTAATATCTAATTGAAAAACAGATGCTCGATCTAATAAGTTTTGTTTTTTCAGTTTCTCGACTACTGTTTTTACTTGTTGTTCTCTATGGACTGTGAAATAGACGAAATGTCCTTTTTTGATTAATTCTACCCCTGTTTCAAATCCAATACCACTCGTTGATCCTGTAATTAATATTTTCATGTTATCACCAATATTATTATGAGAAATAAAAAAAGAGGTCATACCTCTTTTTCGGAAAAATTCTTGGCAAGATTCTGTAATTTTCTAATTCCTTCACTCTGTTCTTTAATAATCGTGTTAGCAAGATTTCTTAATCTTGGGTTGATAGGATACTGTAGTAGAAGATAGCACATTTTAATGGCACCTTCATGATGTGGTATCATTTCGGTAATAAAGTCATAGTTGATATTTGGACTTTTCGAACTATTGGTCATTTTGATAATCATTTGTTCCGCAATTTGATAATAGTTGACCGTATAGCGATATACATCTAAGATATCATTTTGATAATTTTTGGTGGTACGATAAATTTCCTTCATCTCTTCGATTCCTTTTGTTTGCATTGTGATAATGTCTTCTGCTATTTGTTGTAATGGTTCATACTTTGTATATTGTAATAAGTTTTGAGACATATCAATAGCGGCTTGATGATGAGGAATCATACAACGAATAAAATCTAATGTAATCTGATTTGTAAATTTTTGAGAAATCATTTGATTAGCCATTTGGGATAAAATTTCTTGAAAATTTATGAGATACTGTTTAGAAAAATCATTCATCATTTTCACTTCCACTGTTATTATATGGCTACTATCTAAAAGTGTTATTTGTTTAGTTTAGAAACGGTTGATACTTTTCTAAAATGGCTTCTACTACTTTGATACCATCAATCGCACTAGAAGTAATACCACCTGCATAACCAGCACCTTCGCCACAAGGGTAAATTCCTGAAATATTGGATTCCAGTCTATCATTTCTTACGATTCTAACTGGAGATGAGGTTCTACTTTCTACTGCTGCTAAAATGGCATCTTTTTGGTCGAATCCTTTCATTTTCGTTCCAAAATATGGAAGGGCTTCTTGTAATGATTGACTAATTTCTTTTGGTAAAATCTCATTTAAATTGGCAAAAGTATAATTTCCCTTCATGATAGGATTTACCGTACCAAATTTGGTAGATTCTTGATTTTTCATAAAATCATCTAATAACTGAATCGGAATTTTTCCTTTGCCTACTTGATAAGCCTTGGTTTCTAGTTTTTCTTGATATTTGATTCCATCTAGAGGATGACTTCCAAAATCTCGTGGAAAAACAGTTACGATTAGAGCACTATTTGCGTTTTCACTTGCTCGATTGTGATAACTCATGCCATTAATGGCTAACATTTTTTCTTTACTAGAAGCATCTACCACATACCCACCTGGGCACATACAAAACGAATAAACGCCTCTACCAGTTTTCGCTTTATAGGTTAATTTATAAGTAGCACTTCCTAATTGATTTTGATAAAAGTTTCCGTATTGAATCTGATTAATGACTTCTTGACGATGCTGAATACGAATTCCTACCGCAAAGGGTTTGGCTTCCATTTGTATCTTTCTTTCATACAGTTTAAAAAAGGTATCTCTACTACTATGTCCAATTGCGAGAACTAATATATCGCAGGGAATTATTTTTTGATGATTGACTTCAATGGCTTTTATCTTTTCCTTTTCCACTATGATATCTGTTAGACAAGTTTGATAGAAAAATTCTCCGCCCATGGCGATGATTTTTTGCCTCATATTACGAATCACTTTCTTTAAAATATCGGTACCAATATGAGGTTTATAACTATATAAAATATCTTCGTTTGCCCCACAAGCAACAAAGGTAGATAATACCTTTTCTTTTCGATATCTAGAATCATTCACTAAAGTATTTAGTTTTCCATCTGAGAAAGTTCCTGCTCCTCCTTCTCCAAATTGAACATTGGATTCTACATCTAATTTTCCTGTTTGCCAAAATTGTTCTACTTTCTTTTCTCTTATTTCTACTGGTTCTCCTCTTTCGATAATGATAGGTCGATATTTCTTTTCTGCTAATAGATAAGCAGCAAACAATCCTGCTGGACCACTTCCTACAATGATCGGACGATGAGTTAAGTTTTCGTGTCCTACCTCTGGAAATACATATTCTTCCTTTGGAGATAAGAAAATATCAGTAGATGTATTTTTCTTTAAAAATTCCGTCTCTTGTTCTAATTCTACATCCACTTCATAAATATAATAGATTTGTGTTTTATCTCTAGCATCTAAAGACTGTTTACGAATCGTATAATTTTTGATTTTTTCTAAAGGAAGACGTAGTTTTTTACTAATCGCTTTTTTCCTTGCTTCCGTGTTATCCTCTTCTACTTTTACTTTCACTTGTCGAACTCGTATCATATTAGATTTCCTTTCCTGCTAGATAACCACTGATCCAAGCAAATGCTAAATTAAAGCCACCACATTGACCATCAACATCTAAGACTTCACCTACTAAATAGAAACCAGGAACTTTTTTCGATTCCATCGTATGTGGATTGATTTCTTCTAAAGAAACACCACCTGAAGATACTTGTGCTTTTTCAAAAGAAGCAGAATCTATAATTTCTAAGGGGAAAGATTCCACCATGCAAGCGAGAATTTGTTTCTTTTCTAATGGTAAATCGTGCCAATGATCTTCACGATTGATTTTGGCTTTTTTGATGATCACTAGCATTAACTGATAAGGAAAAATACTTTCTAAGAGTTCTTCGATGGTATGATTAGGAAGTTTTTGATTTCTTTTAGACATCCAGTCCATAAAGGATTCTTGGATATCTGGTAAAAAGTTGATTTTGATTTCTACTTTTCGGCCTGCTTTTAAATTTTTGGTTGCGATTCCACTTAAATTGAAAGTACATATACCACTAATTCCATAATTGGTTAATTGAATTTCGCCTTGTTCTTCGGCTACTTTTTGATTTTCTATCCAAAGAGATAGACGACTATCGCACCTTACTCCCTCCCAATCTTTGAAGCAAGCATCCTGTCCTATTAAAGGTACTAGTGCCGGAGTAATTTCCGTAATTTCATGTTGTAGGGATTGTGCTAAAAGATAACCGGAACCATCACTACCTGTTTTTGGACAAGCACAGGAACCCGTAGCTAGTATGACTTTATCTCCTTCTATTTCTTGGCTATCTGATTTTACGAAAAAATGATTTCCGCGTTTTTCAATTTGTGTTACTTTATAATTAGGAATTACTTTGATGTTTCTTTTTTCTAATTCCGTTACTAAGATGGTTCTGATACTCGTTGCTTGATTAGAATAAGGGTAATAATAACCATTTTTTATTTTGGGATAGATACCTAATTTTTCTAAAAATGATAGCGTTTCTTGTTGATTGGCATTGGTGATAATTTCTGATACAATGTCTAAATGATTGCTATGATACTTGCTGATATGGATGGTTTGATTCCAGTAATTACATTTCCCATTTCCGGTTAATAAAATTTTTTTACCACATTTATCATTTCCTTCTAATAAAATGACCTCATGTTTTTCAGATGCTTTGATAGAAGCTATCAACCCTGATGCACCACCACCAATTACGATTACTTTACTCATATGCCTACTTCCTTCCTTTTTTATGCCTACTTCCTTCCCTTTTCTTTATTATAACACGAAAAAATAGATTATCGAGTGATAATCTATTTTGGTATTTGGGATTACTTTTTTTATAATTCAAATTGAGAATTATATAATTCAGCATAGAAACCTTTTTGCTTCATTAATTCTTCATGATTTCCTGTTTCGATGATATTACCATCTTTCATCACTAAAATTAAATCAGCATTCTTAATCGTTGATAGACGATGGGCAATAATGAATGATGTTTTTCCTTCTGTCAATTTATCCATGGCTTTTTGTACTAATTCTTCTGTTCTCGTATCGACATTGGAAGTTGCTTCATCTAAAATTAAGAATGGAGCATTTTCAATCATACCACGAGCAATCGTTAATAATTGTTTTTGTCCTTGACTGATGGTATCGGTATCACTAATCGTAGAATTCAAACCACCTGGTAGCGTTTTAATAAAATGATCGACTCCTACTACTTTGCAGGCTTCCCATACTTCTTCTTTGGTTACGTTTTCTTTATTAAATTTAATGTTATCTAGGATACTACCTTCAAATAACCAAGTATCCTGTAATACCATACAGAATAACTCATGAATATTTTCCCGAGATAATTCTTTGGTAGAGATACCATCAATGAAAATATCCCCTTCTGTAATTTCATAGAATTTCATTAACAAATTGACCATCGTTGTTTTTCCAGCACCTGTTGGTCCTACAATCGCTATTTTTTGACCAGGTTTTACTTTAGCACTAAAATCTTTAATAATTGTACGAGAGGAATCATAACCAAATTTTACATGTTGGAATTCAATTTCCCCTTTTACTTTTTCTCGATCTAACTGTTTATGAATTTCTTTTTGGTTAGACATTTCGGCTTCCTCTAAAAATTCAAATACTCTTTCACTAGCAGCTGCGGTTGATTGTAGAGAGGTCATGGCTTGAGCAATTTGGGTAAGAGGATTGGTAAATAATCTTACATAGATCGTAAAGGCAACAATCACACCAAAGGAAATATGATGATTCATAACTAAAAGGGCTCCTACAATACAAACGGCTACATAACCAAAGTTACCAATAAAATTCATGATAGGATGCATAAGACCAGATAAAAATTGGCTCTTACGATTAGATTCATATAACTTGGCATTTAATGTTTGAAAAGTTTCTTTGGCTTCTCTTCCTCCATTATAGGCTTTTACGACATTATGACCAGAATACATTTCTTCAATATAACCATTTAACTCTCCTAGTTGAGTTTGTCTTTGGCTAAAGTATTTTTGAGATTTTCCTAGAATCGTAAACATTAAACTAAAGCCAATAAAACTAGACAAAATGGCGGTAATGGCCATTACCCAGTTGGTTACAAACATCATGATAACTGATCCAATAAATAAGGTAATACTGGTTACTAAAGTTGCTAAGCTCTGATTTAGATTTTGAGCAATCGTATCGACATCGTTTGTTACTCTCGATAACACATCTCCTGTTTCATGAGTATCAAAATATTTAAGTGGTAACACATTGATTTTATGACTAATTCTCGTTCTTAAGTTTCTAGCAAAATAGTTAGAAACGGTTGACATAGAAAAGTTTTGAATATAACTAAAAATAGCACTAATGACATATAAAGATGCTAAGAATACTACGTAGTATTTAACTTCATCCATATCAATTTTAGGTTTTACAAGATTATAAATCGTAGATGGTAACTGATCAAACTGTTTTAGTAAAACGGTAGCATCGGTAGAAGAAGTCGAGAAAGATGTCATTAATTTGATACATGCTAATTGATCCTGTTTCGTAATTACCTTTCCATCAATCGTAATTTCTTCTAACATTTCTAACAAAATAGAATCCGGTAAGGATAGGAGTTGTTTTCCCATTTCTTCTTGACTATCCTGTCCAGATAAATTGGATAGTGTTTCTTGTAAAGTGAGTTTATCTTCTACACTAATTTCAGGGTTTGACAAAATGGTAGCCATTTTTTGATCCATATTATTAGAAAACTGATTGGAAATACGAGTTGCTACTTCGGTTAATTTCTCAGTATTTGGCTGTAATCCTTTGGTAATGACATCGGTAAAATCTGATAAACGATTCGGAGCAATCAGAGCTAAAATAGCACTAATCATAGCCAAAACTAAAGCCATCATCATGACCCATTTCCATGGTTTTAAGTTTTTAATTAATCGTTTCATAGAACCAAAGAAATCTTTGGATTTTTCATTTACTCTTGGTCCAGGTCTAGGCATTTTCTAATTCCTCCTTTGATAATTGCGATAACGCAATTTCTTGATAGATGGCACATTTTTTTAAGAGTTCTTGGTGAGTTCCTATTCCTACACATTCTCCTTTATCTAATACCACAATCTTATCTGCATTCATAATGGTACCAATTCTTTGTGCAACGATTACATTGGTAGCATCTTTGGTATATTTTTTTAATTCTTTTCTTAAAATAGCATCTGTTTTATAGTCTAATGCTGAGAAAGAATCATCAAAAATATAGATTTCAGGATCTCTAGCGATGGCACGTGCGATTGCTAGACGTTGTTTTTGTCCTCCTGAAATATTCGTTCCTCCTCTAGCAATATGGCTTTCATACGTATTTTCCATTTTTTCTACGAATTCTTTTCCTTGTGCTACTTCAATAGCTTTTTTGATTTGTTGGTCGGTTTTTTCTTTTCCATTATCCCCATATTTTACATTAGAAGATACGGTACCTGTAAACATTACTGCTTTTTGAGGAATATATCCCATTTTGTTGTGTAAGGCTTCTTGTGTATACTCTTTTACATTGATACCATCTACGAATACTTCACCATCGGTTGCATCATAAAATCTAGGAATTAAATTGATTAATGTTGATTTTCCACTTCCGGTTGATCCAATAAAAGCAATGGTTTCTCCCTTTTTTACTTGGAAAGAAATATTTTTTAATAAATATTCATCGGCATCTGGATATTTGAAAGATACATTTTTAAATTCGATGGTTCCTGTTTCTTTGGTATTTCCATCAAAGGTACCATCCTGAATGCTAATTTCTGAAGATAAAACTTCTTGAATACGATTAGCAGAAATACTAGCTCTAGGTAGCATCATAAAAATCATAGCTAACATTAAAAATGACATAATGACTTGCATTCCATAACTAGTAAATACAACCATATTACTAAAGATTACTAATTTATCACCCATCATTGCCTGTTCGATTAAAATGGCACCAATTAGATAAATTCCTAAAGTTAATCCATGCATGACGATATTCATAACAGGCATCATAATGGCAAAACATCTTTGGTTAAATAATTGCATTCCTGTTAAATTTTGATTGACTTCTTCAAAACGATTGGTCTGATATTTTTCAGCATTAAAAGCACGAATGACACGAATACCCGATAAATTTTCGCGAATGACTCCGTTGATGCGATCAATTAATTTTTGAACTTTCGAAAATCTTGGCATAACAATCATCATAATGATGCCAATTGTAGTTAGTAAAATCACAACACATGCACCTGTTAGGATGCTCCATTCTATGGATTTATCTAAAATCTTGGTAACTGCCCAAATGGCCATAATTGGGGCTTTAATTAGTAATTGCATTCCCATTCCAATTAACATTTCAATTTGCATTACATCGTTTGTTGTTCTTGTAATTAAACTGCTTGTTGAAAATTTTTTAATTTCTTCCGTTCCAAACGATTCTACTTTTTCAAAAATCTTTTTTCGTAAATTCATAGAAAAATTGGAACTAACATGACTAGCAAAGTAACCAACAATGATTGCGGATACCAAACTTCCAAAGGCACATGATAGCATATAAAATCCTTGTTTTAGGATTTCAGACATCGTACTTCCTTCGGTTTGCACAAGTCTTGTGATACTACTCATATAATCAGGCATTTTCAGTTCTAACCATACTTGCCCAATGATTAATAGTAAACTAATCAAAATAAAACAAACATCTTTTTTCGTAAAATCTTTTAATAACTTTATCATACTGATTCCTTTCTATGGTAGCAACTTTTATTTGGATAGATATTTTTTTAAATTTTCTTTCATTCTTTTTAAAACGCTTGAAAAAGACTCTAAATCATGTTCTTCAATTCCTTGAATCACAATTTTTTCTAATTCTTGCATCTTTTTTTCTTTTTGTCTAAACATTGCTTGAGCTTTTGGATTTAATATAATTTTCTTAACTCTTGCATCTTGACTGGAGATGACTCTTTCTATGAGATGGTTCTTCTCCATTGTCTGTAATACTCCTGAAACGGTTGCTCTTCTTAGATTTAAAACTTCTTCTAAATCTTTTTGAAAAATCTCTTCCTGTTGGTGTTTTAAAATGTATTCTAAAATTTGCATTTGCGTGGGGGTTGGTGGTTTACAAGGTAGTTCTTCTCCTCCATTTTGTTCTAGAAGTAATGCTCGAAATATCATTTTTTCTAATTCTTTGATTTGATATAACATTCTTTCTTCTTTCATTTTTTTCTCCTACTTTTTAAGTTGCCTATATCATAATATGCCTATTTTTTTAAATTGTCAATACCCTTACAATTAAAATGAGAAGAATTTATTTTTTCTTCTCATACTCTTCTAAAAAACTGTGATAAGTTCCTTCTTTTTTGATTCCTAAGACGCAGTTTAAATTGACATTGTCCAAGGCTTTAAAGATATTATAGTCGACATTTTTATTGATTTTTCGTAAATTTTGAATTAATTTTTTCATTTCTAATCTTTTGCTAGTACCATCATCGTTTATGGCACAACTTTCGGTAAAACGACAAGCACAGTTGATAAAGGTTAGTTCATTATATTTTTTCCAAGACAGAATATCCTCTTCCTTCACTAAATACAAAGGACGAATTAATTCCAAACCTTCAAAGTGATCACTATGTAACTTTGGCATCATCGTTTTGATTTCGGAACCATAAAACATCGAAAGTAAAGTGGTTTCAATCACATCATCAAAATGGTGACCTAAAGCAATCTTATTGCAGCCTAATTCTTTGGCTTTACTGTATAGATATCCCCTTCTCATTCTAGCGCATAGATAACAAGGACTCGTTTCTATACTAGCAACAATATCAAAAATATCGCTTTGAAACATTTGAATGGGAACATTTAAAACTTTAGCCATCTCTAAAATATGTTGACGGTTCTTTTCATTATAACCAGGATCCATCACTACATAACAGGCTTCAAAAGGAATTTTACTATGCCGTTCTAATTCTTGTATGCATTTAGCGAGTAAAAAGGAATCTTTTCCACCACTGACGCAAACCATAATTTTATCATTTTCTTGAATTAATTCATATTCTTGTACGGCTTTTACAAATCTACTCCAAATTTGTTTTCGAAATTTCTTAATAATACTTCTTTCAATTTCTTTATCTTTTTCCATGATTATTTACTTTCTATATATTCTTTTACAAGGGTTTCAAATTTCTGATAAGTATCTTTTAGCATGTCTTCTGTTAATGTCATGTAGCCATTGGTCTGCTTTTCACTAATTCCAGTTGTCATGGAAATGGCTTTTCCTTTTACGACACTAACAACATTAGGAGCTGAAATTCTCTTTTCTCCTGTTGCGATTGGATTTCCGTCTGAATCTTTTACAGTATAATCTTTTAAGATATCACCAAGTAAATCTAATAATTGATAGTAAGAAGATGTTCCTTCTTTTTCAGTTACTGGATGATTTTCTTCATCTAATACTATGGTATCTCTAATTTCTTTCACATCGACATAATAAATAGTATCTACTTTGTAATCTTTCGAAACATCAATCAATGTAGGAAGAATGCTTCTACACCATGGACAACTTGGAAACCCAAAGTAAACTAAAAAGGTTTCCTCGTTTTGTATCATCGTCACAATATCGCTTGCTTCTTTATAGACAAAAGGATTCTTTTTCGGAATCGAAATTTCTCTTATTTTTTGATCATTACTATTTATCGTATTATTTAGACTTTCATATTCTTTTTTAAATTGGATGCAATCTTGAGATATATAATTGGTATAGGAAAAAAATCCTCCAACAATTACTAATATCGCACCTATTATTATCATTACTTCTTTTTTCATACAAATACCTCTACCTCTTTTTCCTATTTTTCTTTTTTGAATTTAATCTTAGGGAATTGAGTACAACTGTTAAACTACTAATCGTCATACTAAAGGATGCTATCATTGGATTGATGGAAAGACCAAAAGGTTTCCCAAGTCCCATGGCTAATGGAATCATACAGATATTATAGAAAAAAGCCCAGAATAAATTTTCTTTGATAATTCGTAGTGTTTTTTTGCTGATTACCAAAAAATCCAGAATTCTTTCTAAATTATCTTGCATTAAAATGACATCGGCAGAATCAATTGCGATATCAGTACCACTATGGATACTAACCCCAATACTACTAGTTGCTAGACTTGGAGCATCATTGATACCATCTCCGACCATCATAACATGATGCTTTTGAGCAAGTAATTCTCGAATGATTTTTGTCTTTTCCTGAGGAATCACATTGGCAACTACATGATCGATTCCAATCTCTTTCGCAATGATATTTGCTGTTATCTCATGATCACCTGTTAACATCATAACATATTTCCCCATTTTTTTTAATCGTTCAATCGTAATTTTTGCATTTTCTCGCACAATATCTTTAACACCAATTAATCCAATTACTTCCTGATTTTCTATTACATAGACAATACTATTTCCAGCTGCTACTAATTTTTGTTCTTCTTTTGTATAAGGATTTTTAGTTTTTACTTTTTGGAATAATTTCGCATTTCCTAAGCAAAATTCTTGGTTGGCAATTTTTCCCTTTAAACCAATTCCTTCTAATATTTGAAAATTGGTAACTTGACTAGCGGAAAGTTTCTTTTCGAATGCATAATCTTGAAAGGCTTTGGCGATGGGGTGATTGGATTTTTGTTCCATACTGGTAACAATTTGCATAAATTCTGATTCTGTATATTTCTGGCTATGATAAATTTTAGATAGTTTTAAATTGCCGTAAGTTAGAGTTCCGGTTTTATCAAAAATAATGGTATCTATTTTTTGAGCATTTTCTAACGTTTCACTTTGTTTAATGAGAATTTTCTTTCTGGCAGCTGTTCCTTCACTCACTACAATCGCAAGAGGTGTTGCTAACCCTAAAGCACAAGGACAAGCAACTACTAATACACTTACCAAAGCTGTAATTGCTTCTGGTAGAGAAAATCCTAAGCATAGATAACTAACAAAGGTCATAAAGGCAATGAGTATAATGACAGGAACAAAATAACTACTCACAACATCGGCTATTCTTTGAATTGGGGCTTTGGTAGATGTTGCTTCTACTACTAATCGTACAATTTCAGAAATGGTCGAATCTTTTCCTATTTTTTCGGCTTGATATTCGATATAGCCATCGATATTCATACTACCAGCAATTACTTGATCGTTTTCTTTTTTCTTAATAGGAGTTGATTCTCCGGTTAGAAAGGATTCTTCGATATGAGCTTCTCCTGATACGATGATACCATCTACGGCTACTTTCATACCTGGTTTACAAATTAAAATATCTTTTTTCTTAATTTCATCAATCGTTACTTCTTTTTCTTCTTGCCCTTGTTTTAAAAGAGCCGTAGTTGGCGTAATTTGAACTAATTCTTTTAGTGCTTCTTTAGTTTTTTCTTTATTTTTATGATCGATAAATCTTCCTACTTTGATAAAGAACAGAATGATGCAACAAGATTCAAAATAAATATGGTCACTACTAGATTTTCCTAGAAATAGAAGAATCATATTCCAAATACTATAAATCAAATTAGCACTTACTCCTAACATGACTAAAGTATCCATATTAGGAGTTTTATGAAGCAGATTTTTCAGTCCACTTATTAAAATATCTCTTCCATACACTAAGAATAGAATGGTAAGAAAGAACAGGCAAATGGTATAGTTCATTGGATATTTTTTCAAATCTAAAAAAGGAAATGCTGGTAATTTTAGCATATGGGCCATAGAAAGGTATAAAACGAAAAGAGTCAGAACAGTAAAGAACAGCAAATTTCTTTTATTTTCTTTTTGATTTTCTTCTATCTTATTTTCTTGAAAAATACCTAAACTTTCAAAACCTGCATCACGAATCATCTTTTCTAAATCGGTAATCGTTAAAGTATCTTCGTATTCAATCACTGCTTGAGCTAAAACAAGATTTACTGTCGCATGGATGATTCCTTCCTGCTTATTTAAATTTTTTTCTAAACCAGACGAACATCCACTACAACTCATTCCACCAATTTTTAAAATGACTTTCTTCATCGTAATCTCTCCTTTTTCTATTAAGAATCTAATTTTTTGATTAAATCCATTACTTCTTCCATAATTTCCGGTTTTTGATTTTGAATTTCTTCTACTACACAGGTAGATAGATGATTTTTTAAAATCTTTTGTCCAATACTCTTTAACGATTTACTAACAGCAGACAATTGAATTAGAATATCACCACAATATCGATCCTCATCTATCATGCCACGAATTCCTCTAATTTGTCCTTCAATTGTCTTTAATCTAGTTTCTAAGTATTTTTTATCTTTTTCTTCTCTATGTGTCGTTTTTGGATTGAGATTTGTTTGTTTCATGTTACTCACCAAGAAAATTATATACCCCCTGGGGGTATTAGTCAATAAAAAAGATGAGGATTACTCATCTTGTGAAAATGGTAGTAAAGTTAACCATCTTCTCATAATTACAGTTTTCTGTTTTTCAAATCTATCTCGTGTATATTATTTCATCCTTTTTCTTTATTTTTTAAAAACTTTGAATAAAAAATATTTGCAAATAAATTATCAGAACAATAGATAAGAAAATTTATATCTTTATTTTGCATATTCTGTAAAGCCTTTTCTTTTTCTTCAATCGTTCTATAATTTTTTTGAAATTTATTAATTATTTTCCAACGTTCTTTATCCATATATTGTTGAAAATTAGTAAGTTTCATAGTTATCCTCCTTTCTAATCTTATAAAGGAGTTAAAAAAAAACCTAGAGTAACTCTAAGTATTCATAAAAGTTACCTTATAGATCTAGCTTTACCACCTAACTGAATAGGTTGGTGAGATTTCATAGGGCTAGTCCCTCAATCTCTCTTTATAAGATGTATATCTATTATATCATAACTTATTTCACATATATACAAATATTGCATTAAATAAATTCTTTAAATATTTGTATAATATAGTTATTATTAATCCAAAAGCACTGTTTCGTGTACTCAGTAACTCCAGTTAATTTATCAGCTACTGGCAACTTAAATGTATCTTTTGAATTTCTTCCATGAGGTCTTACATGACAAACTTTATTTTCACTCATTCCGACAAAATTTGTCTTTCTCTTTCCATCTTTTATATATCTAACTATATTACCTTCCAATATCGTATCCTGCGTTTTTTTCCACATATCCATTACTGATGTTTCAATATCCATTTCAGGCATATTCCATAATTTAATGCCTTTAAATATGTATTCTTCCTTTTCTTTTTTAAATACAAAGAACATATATTTAGTTGTTTCAAGTTCTTCTCTTAAATCAGATGTTTCCCAATCTTGCTTTACGATATCAGTAAATTTAAATGCTGGAAATGAAATAGACTCTTTCATTTTTCCATTTTTTTCGATTCTAATTGTTTTAGGAATGATATTTGCTTTTTGAAATTCTTCAGTATCAGCTAATTTACTTTTCACAAGAAACATTCTACTTATCAGCATGCTATTAATATTTTTTGCATTAGAATCTATATTGAATTTTTGCATCAATTCTTTTTGTGTTTTACCTTTATATTTATTAATAATATTATTCACATATTCATGAAATGTATCAGTTGTTCCTTTTAGAACCTTTTCTACATCTGAGTAATCTCCAATATACTTTCTAACTAATTGAGTCATATAAGAGTTCTTAAAGCAAAATGCTCTTTGCATAGCGGGAATATTACTAAATGGCTGTGGTCTTAATGAACTGGCATTTGCACCTTTAGAACATGCTCCTAAATACATTGTATCAGCTTCTGATATTTCATGAGCTTTACCATCTTTTATTTTTTTAATGATATATTCCCAATCTTCTTTTATTTGGTTTAAATCTTCATTTTCAGATAATTCTAATAATTTTTCGTGAGTTATCTTTAAATCTTTATTATCTTTATTTGGTTCCCATAAATACCATAATAGTTGAATTGTTTTATTTTTAAACCAGAAGTGACTATTTTCAAAATCATTTTTATACTCGTCCATATAATTAATTATATTTAAAACTAATCTTTCTTTTGCAGATAATTTTCCTCCCTTTATCTTTTTATAAGGAGTCACTTTTAGTTCTACACCAGCAGGCATAAAGTCAGGTTCAGATTCACTATTATTCTCCATGCCAAATAAAAATTGTTCCACAAGTTGTCCTAAATTTCCTTTATTTGATACATTATCTTTTCCTATTGGAATCACTTCTTCCTTCATGATTTCATTCATTGATTTACCAATTGCTGATTTCGAAATCAGTTCTATTTCTTGTCTATTGTATAATCTACCTTTTTTCATAAAATTCTCCTTTCAATCTTGTTTTCATAAAAAAATCAGTTTAAAATATAAATATAAGATTAATCTTTTTTATTCATTATTATATAATAATTGAAGTCAAAAGTTAATTTTTTCAACCAAATATATTATAATATATTTAGAGGATTTAGACAATGTCAGGAGGTATAAAATCATGGAAAAAACGGTAGTAGAATTATTTGCTGGTGTTGGTGGATTTAGATGTGGTTTAAACAAAGTTGAACTTGTTAAAGATAAAGTCAAAGAAAATGGTAATTGGAAATTTGTATGGGCTAATCAATGGGAACCTGCTACAAAGACTCAAGAGGCATTTGAATGCTATGTGAAAAGATTTGGCAATAAGGATGCAAGTAATGTCGATATCTTTCAAGTTGATAAAAAGAAAATTCCAAACCATACACTTTTAGTAGGAGGTTTTCCATGTCAAGATTATTCAGTTGCTCAAACTCTTTCCAATAGTAAAGGTATTGAGGGTAAAAAAGGAGTATTATGGTGGGCAATTCATGATATATTAAAAGCTAAGAAGCCACCATTTGTACTTTTAGAAAATGTTGATCGATTATTACTATCTCCTGCTAAGCAAAGAGGTAGAGACTTCGGTATCATATTAAGAAGCTTTATGGATAATGGTTATGCTGTTCAATGGAGAGTTATCAATGCTGGTGAATACTGTTTACCCCAAAAAAGAAGAAGAGTTTTTATTTTTGCATATCATAAATCTACAGCATATTATAAATCACTTGCAAAAAGCAACCCTAAAGATATCATCTTTAGAGATGGAATGTTTGTTAAACAATTTCCAATTAAAGATGAAGAACTAGAATTCAATACGACTAATTTATCAAAAGATTCATTCAAAGATTTAGTGGAAGTAAGCGATAAATTTAAAGCAAAATTTTATAATGCCGGAATTATGGTTAACGGAAAAGTATATACTTCTAAAGTTGCTTCAAATTGTAATGATATTTATCCATTAAAAAAGATTATTCTGCATGAAAAAGTTGATAAAAAATTCTTCTTAACTGATGAAGCATATAAAAAATTTGAATTTTTAAAAGGAAGTAAAAAAATACCTAGAATTAAACCAAATGGTGAAAAATATTTCTATAATGAAGGTGCTATGCCATGCCCTGATAATTTAGAAGCTCCTGCTAGAACTATGCTAACTAGTGAAGGTGGCATTAGTAGAACAACGCATATAGTTGAAGACTATACAACTAAAAAAATCCGATTATTAACTCCAATTGAATGTGAAAGAATAAACGGGTTTCCAGATAATTGGACTAATACTGGTATGACTGATAAAAAAAGAAACTTCATGATGGGTAATGCATTAGTCGTTGGAATTATTGCCAAGATTGGAATAGAATTAGAAAAAATAGTAAATGATGAAAATTAAAAAATTATTCAGTGTGATGAATAATTTTTTTACTCTTCTATTTTAACTTTAAATTTTCTAGCAACTTTAATAGAATTATCTAAATTACCTTCAATTTCATTAGCCAAAAGGTTTAAATCACTTTTGTGATTACAAATTAATGATAATCTCTGTCTAGCTCTAGATAATGATACATATAAGTTTTTCATATATTCATAATCATTATATTGAGAAGCATCAAAATCAATTACGATGATTATGTTAGATTCTAAACCTTTAAACTTTTTAGACGTAGTAAAGAATATACCAAAGTCATTTGATTCATGATTGATTTTATATCTTCCAATTTGATTTATACCACTTAAACAACTATCTTCTTCTGTAGTTAATGTTAATATCGTGATATCTTGCTGATTAAATCCTGATGAAATATAATTGTCTATGATATTATTTAACTTATCTTCTATATCAGTATCAATAAAATAAAATGTTGGCATTACACCACTAATAGAAAATCCATTAACAGATGTATTTACATTAAATACACTATTTATTGTTTGAACAATTTTTAAAGTATTTCTACAATTTTTAGTTAAAGTTAATTTACAGTCAAATTCTTCTAAACATTTAGGAAGTTTATTTTGAAATAACATTTGATTTTTATCATAAAATAAATACAAATTATAATTTAATTTCTTACATATTTCATAAAATTCCATTAATACTTTATCACTTATATCTTGGGCTTCATCTATAATGATAGCTTGATAATTCAAATCATTTTCAAAATCAATATTTTTAAGTGCCTTTAAACATCTTTCATCAGTGGATATATCATCATTACTATATTTAGATAAAAATGTATGTAAATTATAATAATCCACATTATCCAATTTACATTTATTATCTAAATGATAATATAAGAATCTATTAAAACATAGAAATAATACTTTCTTATCAGAACTCAATCTTTTTGCCTGTTCGACAGCAATAAATGTTTTACCTGTTCCTGCAGATCCTTGAATTGCGACTGTTTGTTGATCACTAATAAAATCTAAAACTTTCTTCTGTTCATTCGTTAATTGATAGAATACATAATCTGCTTCATCTTTTATATTAGATGCACTAGGGACTAAATTAAAACTTGGCATAATTGTATCTAAAATTACGCTTTCACTATTTTTAGATAACATTGTATATCTTGTTGAATTATAGAAATTATATATGGAAAGTATGGCATATAATGGATTATTTAATGATTCTTTTGTCAATATCAGTTTCCTATCATATTCTAAAGGTAAATTAGCGTTATTTAATTCTTCATTACTGATTGAAGGGAACCATACAGCTTTATCTATAAAACATCTATCACCATATGGCAATTTATAATCTATTTCATCTATTAATTTATACTTGCTTCTATTCGCTTGATTAAAAGGATTTTTCATTTCATTAACTTCTGAATTATCTAATCTCGTTTGTAGCCATTTACCCTCTTTAAAAGAGATTCCACCCGATTTTACTTCTATAACTAATATCCCATAGTTTTTGTTGAAGATAACAAAATCAGCTTCTCCCCATGTAATTCTTCCATTTTTACTTCTATCTTTCCAATTTAATGAATGATAGATATACCAATCATTAGGAAGTTGCTTTAGAGATTCAAAAATTTGAAATTCTCCATAACTCCCATGATATTCTTCTTCAATTTCAGGATATATCTTAGCCATTTGTATACCTCTTTATTAAATCAATACTTTCTTCCAATTTATCTATTTTAATAATAGTCCATCCTTTTTCAGTACATTTTATGGATTTTTCAAATCCAAAATATTCATCCACTATTAATATATTTTCTTTTTCAAATATAAATAATGAATTAATATTCATACCATCCAATTCAAATTCTGTAAAAGCAAAATCAGGTTTCCTGATATCATTATGTTTTAATATTTTACAATAATATAAATATTTTTCGGCATTATTCTTAAATAATCCATTCATAATAGAATCCCAATCTTCATAATCATCAAGTGAATAAGTTTTTTCGTCACTAACATCAATATAATTAGAAACTGGTTCTTTCTTCACATAGAATTTATTTTCTTCTTCATTGATTTCTTTTTCAATATTCTCACCCAAGAAATACTTTTCTACAAAATCCCATCTTTTATCGTTTTCATTATTAGTGAATTTTCTAAAGAAATAGTCTAATATTTTAACTGATCTGAAGTGTTTTTCTTTTGCTAATTCAACATATCTATTCTTATATACTATTCTGTCTTCTACAATGTTTTTTATCTTATCAGGAGCATTCAAACGAATAAATATTTCTGGATTATTTCCACCTTCAATTTCAAATGTAATTAAATCCAGCAATGACAATAATTTTAATAAATCACCATCACTATTATTTTCAGCATAGAATTTTTCTAACTCATTGGCTTCTATATTTTTAAAACTTCTAAGTAACCCAGATTTTTTTAGTATTCTCATACCTAACTCTCTTAGATTACCATTACTAACTTGATATTTCACAATATCATTATTTTCTCTTCTCTTTATACATTCATTATGATAATCTATTACATCAAAATATGAATTGGCAATGACTTCTGCTTTACTATCACTTACATATCTTGATTTAATCTTTTCTTTGAATTCATCTTTGGTAAAGAAATTTCTTTCAAATTCATTTAATCTATCAGTAATGTAATCAATTTCATTTTTTGCAGATTCGAATATTTCAGATAATAATCCTGTTTTTGTTTTAATTTTTAATTTAACACGGTTATATAAATATTGACCATATTTTCCTAAAATATTACTTTGGTTTTCAAAAAATTTATATTTGAATTTTGCAAAAGACATATCTGAGCCAAATTCTTCTTCCCAAATACTCTTTAAATCAATCTCAAAAATGTCGCCAATATCAGTTGTACTAACACCTCTTGAATCTACTTCTTGTTGCCTACCATTTGCAATCTTCTTAAAATATTTACCATACTTGCTATTTAAAACTTCAGATTGATTATTTCTATCAATTGCTAAATATCCCTTTGTAAATAACGAACTTGGTCTTGATATTAAGACATAAATTTTATAAGTTTCAAATAAATCTTTTTCTAACATTAGTAATACTATTTTAAGTTTATTTACCAATTCATCATTATCAGTTCTTCCAAATACTGCATCAAACATTTTTGGATTCACTAAAAAGTTTCTATGTTGACCCTTATTTCTATATGTATCATATATGATGGATAAGCATTTCTTAATATGATATTGTTTAATTTGTGACATACCAAACAGATTATTCATATATTTCATATCACCATTGAAGTAATCAACTATTGCAGTACCTCTCATGTCTTTGTCTCTAGCAGCACGTCCAATTTCTTGAATATAGTCACTTAAACCACCAGTTACAGCATAGTGATAAACATTTTTAATATCAGGTATATCAATTCCCATTCCAAAGGCTTTAGTAGCGTACATTACATTTATTTTGCTTTCTTTAAATAATCTCATTGCCTCTGATTTTTCATAAGCATCATCTTTTCCACCAGTATATACACCCGTATCGTTTTTAAATACATCCAGTTTTCTATAATCTTTTTCTCCATTTTTCATTTGATGAGCAATACTACTATATGGACAATAAACTATGGTTTTATCTTTATTATTTATCCATTTATTGATTCTGTTACCTAATATTTGTATCTTTTCATCACGATATTCATCATATGTTTTATCAGTATAATTTGTTATATCAAAGTCAATATTTATTCTTTTAGCTGATCCTATTTTGATAATTGGGTCATTCATATATAAACTGATAACTGTATCAGAAACTGTATCATCTGGCCCTCCATTTACTGCAGTAGCTGTACATGCAAATATTGGGAAGTCATGATGTATTTTATTTTTTCCTGTTTTATCTCTTTTAGATCTCATTCGATTTAAATAAGTACCAAGATACCAATAATCAGGTCTAAAACCAACACCCCATGTTGTAACTATATGTGCTTCATCAACAATTACCAAACCAATTTCTCTTTCACCTATTAATGATTCCATTGAATGAGATAATAGCGTTTCTGGACTTACATATAAAATATCAATTTTTCCATTTTTAACATCAGCAATAATTTTTTCTCTTTCAACCATAGTTGCAATATCACTATTTAAATATGCCGATTTTAAATATCCTGCTTCTTCTAGATTTTTTTGTTGATCTAATTGTAGTCCTTTTAATGGTTCAATAATAATAATTAATTTTTTATATTTTTGTGTTAAATATATAGATGGAATTTGAAATATCATTGATTTACCTGCACCGGTTGGTGCTGTTATGAATATATCTCGATATCTTTCGCCTCTATAAGCTTTTTCAGCTTCGTTGACAATATATTCCATGATTTCAGCTTGGGAAATTGTTTCCATTTCATTAGACATTTCTGGTTGTTTATAAAACTCTAATTGTCTAAAACTAAAATTCTTTTTCTTCAATACATTTTCAGCAATGTCAACTAATTCTTTGCGAATTGAATCATCGGTAATATATTCACCTTTATACTCATATAAAACATTAATGTCATTTTTTAATAAATAGGCTTTTAAAGAATTTAATATAAGATGAGATATTTCTGTCTTACAAAATAATTTATATGATATATTCTTATAATTATTTTCTCTGATATTGTTTATATGTTCAAGATAATGTATAACATCATCACCAATATCAACGACATATGAATCATTGTCACTATTTGAAATACTTATTTCATTTGAATAATAATTCGTTATAAAATCAACATAAGGACTATTTGGTTCTTCAAAATTATAATAACTAACATATAGCACATCATTATACTTTTCAATTCTGGAATAAAAACTATTCAATACATTGATTTGATTATCATTATTTTTCTTAGATGTATCTTCTATTGATTTTTTATAATTTAAATATACTTCTTCATCTAATTCTAAATCTGTAGGATAAATTTCTGGGTATATGTTATTGTTGATTACTTCAACTGTAATTTTTCCCGAACTTGCCCTAATATTAACCATTTCATAAATTAATTCATACTCTTCATATGTAACCCATAAAACATCACTGTTCTTTTTTAATATAAGATTTTCTTCTAATTCATCTTTATATTTATCATCTAATTTAAAAACATTCGTTTTGATTTCTATAGGTGATTCATATAAAGGTTCATATTCTAATTGTGAAAGAAAAGCTTTATTAAATCCTTTAAATATTTTTAATTTCATACTACATCCTCCTACTGTTTCTTTGGTAATTTTGAATCATCATATTTATGTTGAATAGGTTCTATCTTTTTTAGAATATTTTCCATCTAAACGCTCCTCTATTATCTCTTATCAATTTTAGCGTATATCAAATATCATCTTTAAACGTACATGTTTCTATCATTATAACACGTATAATACTGATTAGTAAATTGATGAATTTGCAAATTATCGCTTTATGGTATCATCATTTTACTCATTTTGCATTCAAAAAATTAGAAAGTTTTATTTAAAATCTAGGATTTTAATATCTAATGATTACCTAAAATTTAACTTTTTCTATCCGATTTAATAAAACCATAGTTATTACTTCAACTTTAGATTATTTGTTTGTTGATTTACATATTTATTTAATCTTACATTATCATTTTGGTTTTGTCTAATCCTAAATATTTCTTTTCATATAACAAAAATGAGATAGCTTTCGCTCTCTCTTCAGGGTGATTAGTATTCACATACTTCTAAGTTTATTGAATATCATAATTAAGCAAAATTTAAAATTTAGTAGTTGAAAAGGTAGTTTAGAATTGTTCTTAACTACCTTTTCATTTGTTTTTTGATTTGACTATTTAATAGATATCTATTTTTTACTTAATTAAATCATTTAAATTTTTAGCTTATATTCTTGGATATTTTGTTAAAACTAATTTTTTAGCTTTTGCTTGTCCATCTTTGATTGCGGTTTCAAAGAAATCAAGTTTCACGTCGTAATAACCATTCCAATTTTGATGAGTATTATAGGGATTTAATACGATATGATTTTGTTCAAAAGTTGAAATTAATTGTCCCTTACCATCATTATCTAATTCTTTCGTTGCACTCATTTCCTCACCAGATTCGATATCAGTATATATTTTATGCGTAGCACGATGTGAATTTATTTCAACATTTTTTTGATAATCAATAGTATCTTGATAGATGATTTCATAATCCATATAATATGCACTAGTACAAACATAAATTTCATTCGTTTTTGTTATGGAATGTGAAAATAAAATTTGTTTTAATATTTCTCGAATATTATTACTATCTAATTTATTTACTTTTGCATTAGTGAGTTCTATATATTCTTGTACTAAATCAGATTCTAATAATTTTTCGATTCTTTTTCTTCTTTCAACTTCTTTCGTTACTAATTCTTTTAATTGAATCAATTCATTTCTTTTCATATCGATAACACAACCTTCTTATATTTATCATTTCTAAATTCAACAATCTTTTTCTACTTTTATTTCTTACATTGAATAGTCATACTCTTTACTTAGTGCGCCTTTTAATCAATTCTTTAGGCATTTCTTTTGCCATTTGATAATTCATGTAATCATTATCATCAGTTACTTCTTTAATTATTTTTATAAATTCAGGAGTTTTTATCATTTCATTTTCACTGCTTAGTTCTATTTCCATGATTGCTTGATTATCCCATTCAGGATATATATCAATTTCAAAATATTGATTATTTTCTGATAAACAATATCTTGTTTTGTGGATAGTGTGCAATTTATTATCTGATTCCATTAACAATGCTAAATATTCATTTTGTGTAAGTTTTCTTTCAATCTCAACTCTTTTTATATTTGAAACTTTTCTTTTTTCAGTTAAATAATATAGATAATCACCATTAATACCTCTTGCTCGAACTCTTCTTTCCATGTCATCATTACTTTTTAAATAAGTTTGTGAAATATCAACTTTAGTGCAGTTTGGCATATTTTCTAATTCTTTGATGTTTGGATAATAGATTAAGAATTTTCTTTCAATTTCAAAAGGTTCTGGTTCACCTAAAAATGAAGTAATTTCTTTTAATAACCTTTCTAATTTTTCTTCAAATTCCGTACTATTATCTATGATTCTAAAATGTGGATGTCCTGTCCATGCAGAGATAATTTTATCATCAAGTATTCTTGCTTCTTCTATGCTTTCGGTCCTTGCTATATTATTAGCTAAAGTATATACATTTTCTTTTCCTTTAGCTGCACTTACAAGATGAAATATAGCATCATAAGAATCTCTTTCCTGTGTTTCACTAGTCCCAAGTTCATTCAATATTCTTTTAAATTCAACATCTTTCATGTATGCTTTATTATCTAAAATTCCACAATCACATACAATCAGTATCTTATCATTTTTCATTTTTTTAGCCGCATCATCAAATATTTGCTCTTTTACTTTTTGTAATTTAATTTGAAATCTTTGATAATCATAATTTGTTTCACACGTCCAAGGCGCTACACCATTTGTAATTAATTCAGTGGCCGTTTCCGGTACAAATAATGTAGTATAACCTCTTTTAGAAAAATAATTATTAATCCAAGTTAGCGCAGTCGTTTTACCGGCACATGGACCACCTGTCAAAACAATTTTGCTAATTTTCACTTTTCTATTTTTGTCTTGATTATCCAATAATTCATTGAAAGGAACATTATATAATGTCGATAATAATTTTAATTTGTCTAAATCTGGTTTTGATTTTCCCATCTCCCATTTACTAACTGCCTTATCACTTACATCAAGTTGATATGCAACAAACTTTTGAGTTAAATTATTTTCTTTTCTAAGTTTAAATAAGTAATTACCAAAATCAATATTTTCCAACTAAACTCACCTCACAATTACATTATACAATAAAATTACTTGTTTTCTTCAATTAACACTCTACTTTTGGTAGAACTTTTCAATAAAGTTTTTCAAAAAAAATGAATTCTTTCGGCTCCTTCAGGGGGCGCTAAAATTATTAAGGTTAATATGAAAAAGCAATTATAAAACCATCATTTTTAGAATATTTAAGATTTAAAAAAAATCACAATTTTTTAATAAAATTGTGACCTAAAATATGATACGTTTTAGAAATTACTTAATAAATCAATTAATCTAGTATTCTTATAAATACTTTCCCTACCTACTTTTTCAAATTCTAAAAGTCCAGCATCAACTAAGCTATTTAAATATGTAGCTGCAGTTTGTCTTGTAACTCCACATCTATCTTCAATATAATTGATTCTAGTATATACTTC
>CANQBE010000013.1 GCA_947589515.1 uncultured Bacilli bacterium | reverse complement strand
GCAGTAGCCTTATCGCAAGTAGATGAAGAACACATAGAAACTGTAAGAGAATTTGTAGCAAAATTAGGAGAAGAAACCTTATCTTTATTTGATAACTTATGGACCCAAGGAGATAATTATCGTTTAGAAAGATTAATAAAGAATCATGTCAAAACTAAAGAAAAAAAGCTAGGTGATTAAAAAAATGAATAATATAATTGTTGATATATTAACATATGACCAAATATTTGGTGATGATACTAATCAATTAGAAGTCTTTAAACAAAGGGGAACTAAAGCTAGAATAACTGATTGTGCGATATTATTAGGAGGACATGTATCTAGATATAATCATGTAAATAATCGAGGCATTTTAAAAGATAGAACAGGAATTTATTGGACCAAGACAGATGATAACGATAATGATGCATATGCTATTAATAGTGCTGGCCATTTACATAACTTCAGTATTGATACACGCAGTAATGGATGTCGTCCCGTTTTAATATACTCTGCTATCGCTTCCCACTGTTCAAATCAAATATTGGCACATGATAACATTCTAGAAGTAGAATATGGAGAATATCCTCAAACAGTAGTAGATAAAAATATGCAGGAAATATTAGAAGGGGAATATTATAGGAAAACTATAAATAAAACTGGAAAGACCTATACAACGGATTCTGAAATAGATGGAACAGAACCTTTTAAACATAAATCTCATATCGAATATGAGTATCAAGGAAAAAAATATGTAAGAATAAAAATAACTTCTTCTCTTTATGAAACTATTCTATCTAATAGAGAAGAATATCTAAATGATGATTACGTTTGGGTAGAAGTAGAACCAATTAAGTGGTTAGTAGATAGTAAAAAAGATACCGCTCTAGCAGAAAATATTTTATTTGCAGGTGTACAATTTAATCAAGAAAGTAATTATACAGGTGATTTTACTAAAACGAATCTGTACTGGTTTTTAAATACTCATTTTATTAAAGATATTCAAAATGAAAAGACTAAAACACCTATTTTAAGACTAAAAGAAGAACTCAATAAGAAAAATTTATATAACTTGAATTTTGATGAAGTAACGGAAGAAGAAATAATAATAGGAGCTATCCAAAGTGGAATTGCCCCATTTCTACATGGTCTACCAAGTGATGGAAAAAGCGCCAGAGTAAAAGAACTTGATCCAGACTGTGAAATCATTTATATGATTACGCAAAATCCAGATTCCTTTGCAGGAAAAAGTGTTTATAATCAGGAAACAGGCGAAATGATAGATGTAAAACCAACCTGGTTAAAGCGTTTAGAGGAAAAATGTCAAAATGAAAAAGATAAAATTCATATTCTATTTTTAGATGAAATCACGAATGTAAAATCAAATTATATCCTAAATCTAGCCTATAATTTAATATTAGATCGAGAATTAGATGGAAAGTGGAAACTACCAGAAAATGCTAGAATCGTAGTAGCAGGAAATGAAGTAGAAGATTCGATATCAGCAATAGAAATACCACAGCCATTATATAATAGACTAGCTCATATTTATATTCATACAACAGTAGAAGATTGGTTAAATTGGGCATCAACACCAATAGAAGAATATGGAAAGATAGACTATAAAGAAGGAAAAGTAGAAAAGAAGATTCATCCAGCCATTTATGCCTTTATCAATTATAGAAGAGAAGCTGCATTAAGAACGAAATATACAGGAAAAACGCCAAATGCCGATCCAAGAAAATGGGAAATGGCATCTAAAATGTTATATACAACAGGAAAACCAGAAATGTTAAGAGCTTTAATAGGAGAAGCACTAACAAGAGAGTTTATAGCTTTTTGTAGCCAAAGAGTAATTACATTAGAAGATGTCTTAAGTGGAAATTATCAAGAATCAGATTTAAACATGAATCTTAGTGAAAAAGCAGTAACAGCAGTAGCCTTATCGCAAGTAGATGAAGAACACATAGAAACTGTAAGAGAATTTGTAGCAAAATTAGGAGAAGAAACTTTATCTTTATTTGATAATTTATGGACTCAAGGAGATAATCATCGTTTAAAAAAATAGAAGGAGATGCAAAAAATGAAAAATCAAGATAGATTAGAAATGATAGAAGCTTATATTAAGAATCATTATGTACCTATTCTGCTTGAAAATATTCAATCAGATATATTTGATAGAAATAGTGTCATTTTACCAGCAGATATCAACATCAATGAATTAACAGGGCATTATGAAGAAAAAGAATTTTTACCACCATCATGGTATCAAGAATTAAAACAATATGAGAATGAGAATTATTGCTTCTTAGTAATTAAGGATCTATCTAGTATTTCAAAAGAAGAACAACTAAAATTTGGGGAATTATTAAAATATAGAAAAGTAAATGTGTTTAATCTACCAAAAAATTGTGTAATAATTATTGCTGGAAAATCTAATCAAGAAACGATGAATGATACGATTTATTCCTTAGTTGCTGTAATGTAGGTGATGTTATGAAGAATGAAATAAATATAGAAGAAATTATAAGAGATGTTTTATTTACATATGATTTTCTTGGAAGTACATTAGCTAATATAGAAATAACCCCAGATTATAATTGTGTTGATTTTAATGGAAATCCAACAGCCGCAGCAAGTAAAACAAAAATAGAGTATCATCCTGATTTTATTTCTAATCTAGATCATGAAGAAAGAACTTTTGTCTTTGCACATGAACTAATGCATATTCATTTAAAGCATCAGGAAAGAAGTAAAGATAGAGATCCTAAAACTTGGAATATAGCTACAGATGCTGTAACGAATGCAAATTTAAAAAAGGATGGTTTAAAACTAATAGATGGTGTAATTGATATTCCAGAAGCTATTAATTATAGTGCTGAACAATATTATCAAAAATTAATAAATCAAAACCAGAATAAAAAAGATGCAAAAAACAATCAGCCAGAAAAAAATAATAATTCTACTGAACAACAAAACTCTCAAGACTTTAAACAATATGATGTAGGTCGCGATACCCATAGCGGTTGGTATCAAGAAGAAAAAGATCTACCTAATGAGAAAGGCTATTCCGAAAAAGAAATATTCCAAAAAAATAGGCAAGCATTAAAACAAAAACTAGAAAAGTTAAGAAAACAACTGGTAAATCAAATGATAACTGCTGGGGATAGTACCGATGAACAAAATTTAAAACTAGATAATATAGGAGAAGCAAGTAATTTATTAAATTGGAAACAATTACTTTATGATGCTACTAAAATAGAAGAAGATTGGTCATTTATAAATGCTACTATAGAATATGGAATAGTAGTACCACACTTAGAAGAACAACCGAAACCAAAAACAGAGATTGTGATCGATACAAGTGGTTCAGTAAATGCTAATATAGTTAGAAACTTTTTGAGAGAATGTAAATCAATTCTTCAAACTTCAGAGATTAGTGTTGGTTGTTTTGATACAAAATTCTATGGCTTTCAAGTAATAAAAACCCAAGCAGATATAGATAATTTTCCTATTAAAGGAAGAGGTGGAACTGACTTTGAGGTAGCAGTGAATGCTTTTACAGGAAAAGCTGAAAATAAAATAATTTTTACAGATGGTTGTGCAGATATGCCAGAAACAGAAGTGAAAGCCATCTGGATTGTTTATGGTAATACCCAAATCAATCCACCAGGTGGTAAAGTAATTTATATTTCCGAAGAAGACATCAAAAAATTAAATTTAACGATAGAAGAACCAAGAAAAATAAGATAGAACTTTCACAAGTTCTATTTTTTCATCTAAAAATGATGTCTTACTTGGACATCTAATAGGATTTGTTGTATAATGTTGATAGGAAATGGTGAATCTTATGAAAATAGAAACAAAGATCAAAAGAAAAATAAAATTTAGTAAAAATATCTTTATTATGGCTCATAAAAATCTAGATTTAGATGCTTTAGGAGCTTGTATTGGTGTATCAGCAATTAGTAATCATTTTCATAAGAAAAATTATATCATTATCGATGATGAAAAGCATGAACTAGGTGTAGAAAAGGTATTAAAAGAAATAGGAAATAACTATCATATCATCAAAAGCAGTCATATTCCTGATTATTACTCAAAAAGAAGTATCTTAATCATTGTAGATACCAATAAAGCACAATTACTACAAAGTGATAAAATCCTTCACTATTTTAAAAATATTATTATATTAGATCATCATCAAGAAACAGATCAAACAATTTCAAATACGGATCGAATCATTGATGAAGAAGCATCTAGTGCTTGTGAAATCGTAACAAATCTAATAGAACATTACCATGTCAAATTAGATAAAACCCCAGCAACCTTTATTCTTGCTGGAATTGTGTTAGATACCAATAATTTTATTGTAAAAACGACGACTAAAACCTATCAAGCAGCTTACTATCTTGCAGAACAAGGAGCAATTCCTAGAAAAGTTCAGTATTTCTTGAAACAAGACATTAAAGATTATATAATAAGACAAAAAGTAATTACAGAAGCAAAGGTAATCAATAATAAATATGCAGTATCTGTTGCTTCTGATAAAATTAAATATAAACGGGAAGAATTAGCTAAAATTGCTGATACACTTCTTCAATTTAATAATATCGAAGCATCTTTTGTACTAGGAAATAGAACAGATGGAGGAATTGGACTCAGTGCTAGAAGTGAAGGAAACATCAATGTAGGTGAAATTGCCGAAAACTTTGGTGGTGGCGGCGATAATCACGATGCTGCAGCACAAATTAAAAATATGACTTTACTAGAAGCATTCGAAGAATTAAAAAAATTATTAAAATAGGAGGAATTCTATGAAAGTTATCTTTATAAAAGACCTAAAAAAACAGGCAAAAAAAGGTGATATCAAAGAAGTAAAAGATGGATATGCAGAAAACTTTTTAATTAAAAATGGTTATGCAACTCCACTTACGGAAAAAAATTTAGAAAAAGTGAAAGAAGAAAAAGAAGCCAAAAAGAAAGAGGAAATAGAACTTACAAAACAAGCAGAAGAATTAAAGCAAACACTAGAAAAAATAACGCTTATTTTTAAAGTAAAAACCGGAGAACATGATAAAGTATTTGGAAGTGTTAGTCCCAAACAAATTAAAGAAGAATTATTAAAAAAAGGATATAAAATAGATAAAAAACAAATAGAATTAACAACCTCTTTACAATCATTAGGATTCCATAAAGTAATGATTACACTATACAAAGAGGTAAAAGCAGAATTAAAAGTACAGTTAGTAAAATAAAGTAGGTGATCATATGGCTGTTAGGACCATTCCCAATGATATTGTAGCAGAACAATCTGTATTAGGAGCAATGTTTTTATCTCCTAGTGCAATAGAAAAAGCAACAGATAAATTATTTGCAGATTCTTTTTATTTAGATAAACATAAAATTATCTTTCAATCCATTATTGATTTACATAATAAAAAAGTACCAATCGATTTAACTACCATTACAGCAGAATTAAATCAAACAAAAAAATTAAATGATGCTGGGGGAGTAGAGTATTTAACGGAACTAATTAATATTGTGCCAACTGCAGCTAATGTAGAATACTATGTGAAAATTGTAGAAGATAATTACATGTTACGAAACGTAATTGATACTTCTACAGAAATTGCGACACTAGCCTATGAGCATAATGGAGAAGTAGCAGATATTCTAGATCAAGTAGAAAGTAAAATCGTAGGAATAATCAAAAATCGTCGTTCATCAGAATTTAGAACTATTCAAGAAGTATTAAATGATTTTCAACAGAATTTAGAAAAATTGGCATCTTCCAAGGGAGAAATAACAGGAATTCCTACAGGATGGTATGAACTAGATAAATTAACATCTGGTCTTCATGAAAATCAATTAATTATTCTAGCAGCACGTCCTGCTATGGGAAAAACAGCCTTTGCCTTAAACTTAGCAACTCATGTAGCCATTAATACCGATAAAACCGTTGCTATTTTCTCTTTAGAAATGGGTGCAGAACAACTAGCTAGCCGTATGATTTCTTCCTTAGGTCAAATTGAAGGAACCAAACTCACTAGTGGAAATATTCTCAATGAAGATTGGAAACGTGTAACGGAAGCAAAAAGTCAACTAGCAAATGCTAAACTATATATTTCTGATGATGTTGGTGTAACAGTAGGAGATATCAAATCAAAATGTCGTCGTCTAGCAACCAGTGAAGATGGCTTAGATCTAGTTATTATCGATCATCTTCAATTATTAACTATGGGCGGAAATTATGGAAATAACCGTCAATTAGAAATCACAGATATATCGAGAAATCTAAAGAAAATGGCTATGGAATTAAAAGTTCCTGTAATTGCCTTAGCACAGTTATCCCGTGGTGTAGAATCTCGTGAAGATAAAAGACCAAAAATGAGTGATTTAAGAGAATCAGGTTCTATTGAACAAGATGCCGATATCGTTGCCTTACTATATCGTGATGACTATTATCAAAATGCAAAAGAATTAGGCGAAGCACCAGATCCAAGTTTAAGTGAATTAATTATTGGTAAACATCGTAATGGACCAACTGGTAAAATCGATTTATTATTTAGAAAAAGTACTAGTACTTTCCTTAATATGACAAAGGATAATAAGGGTGAAAATCATGAATAAGAAACAAATATTGATTACAATCATCGCATTTCTACTATCACTAGCAATTGTATTTGTGGGAAAAACTCCTAATACAGTTCCTGCTAAAATTCTAGGAATCTACCAACAAGCAAATACACCACGTCAGTTATATCGCGTTTATTTAGCTGGAAAATCAATTGGTGTCATTGAATCAGAACAGGAATTGGCAGAATATATTGATTTTAAGCAACAGCAGTTAAAAGAAAAATATAAAGTAGATAAAGTATATGCACCAAACGATTTAGATGTCATCAAAGAAATCACTTATAATGAAACTATTTTATCAGTAGAGGATATTTATCAAAAAATAGAAGATATTATGGGTTCTTCTTCCTTTACAGTAGATGGCTATGAAATAAAGATTAATGGAATTGAAAAGACTAGTGAAGATGGTACGAAAACAAAAACACCTGATGTTACGATCTATGTATTAGATAAAGATATTTTTACAAACTCAGTAAGAAAAACAGTAACAGCCTTTATTGATAGTGATCAATATGATGCTTACCTAAATGATACACAAAAGGAATTAGCAGAAAATGAAGAAGGAACTATCATCGAAAATATTAATATTGAAAATAATATTGTGATTAAACAAACTCGTATCCCTGCAGGGGGTATGATTTATCAGACGGAAGAGGAATTAAGTAAATACTTATTATTTGGAACAACAAAAGAACAAGAGTCGTATATTGTACAAGCAGGGGATACCATCGAAGAAATTTCTTATAATAATAAGTTATCAACAGAAGAATTCCTAATTGCTAATACTAATTTTAAAACTTCCCAAGATTTATTATATCCTGGACAAGAAGTAAAATTAGGCCTAATTTCTCCTGTATTTGATCTAGTAGAATTACAGCACGTTGTATCTAGAAAAGTAGAATATATGGGAACCATTTATCAAAATGATGATACTCAATATGTTGGATATGAAAAAGTAATTCAAGAAGGACAAGATGGCCTAAATTTAGTAACCGAAAAAAGGCAATTAGTCAATGGTGAAATAAAAGATATTGTACCTGCTGGTAGTGAAGAAATTATTCCCATGGTTAATAAAATTGTATCCAGAGGTACGAAACAATATCAAGTTTATAATCCAAATATCGATGTACCTGTTGGTATTGGTAGTTGGGTATGGCCTACGGTAACCCCATATACAATTAGTAGTCCTTATGGATGGCGTTGGGGAAAACTTCATGAAGGACTTGATATTTCAAGTATTGCTTATGGTAGTCCAATTAAAGCTGCCAATAATGGTGTCGTAGTAGAATCTTCTTATACAGATACCAATGGAAATTATATTATCATTAAACATAGTAATGGCTATTATACCATGTATGCTCATATGGCTTCTCGTACGAAAAGATATGGAGATGTTGTTATGGCAAATGATCAAATAGGTACTGCAGGTAGAAGTGGTTTTGCATCAGGTGTTCACCTACACTTTGGTCTATATAATGGTTATCCATTTAGAGGAGGGGTAGCTTTAAATCCATATGCTACCATCTTTAGATAATGAAAGTCAAAGTACTAGCCAGTGGATCAAAGGGAAATAGTACTTTAATCCAAACTGAAAAACTAAAAATTTTAATCGACATGGGAGTAACTTATCAATACCTAGCATCAGAATTAGAAAAAGTAAATGTATCTCCGAAAGAGTTAGATGCCATTCTAATAACACATACCCATAGTGACCATATTAAAGGTTTAGCATCTTTAGTCAAAAAAACAAATTTAAGAGTATATGTTCTCGAAGAAATGGTAGAAGAACTAGCAAAGAAGATACCAAAAGAAAATCTTTTTCTTTACGACAACCCTCTAATTTTAGAAGATTTAAAAATAAATTTAATTAGAATTTCCCATGATGTTGAAGGTGTTGGCTTTGTTTTAGAAGAAAAGAATCATTCTCTTGTCTATATCACAGATACTGGTTACATTAATGAAAAATACTTTCCATTATTAAAAAATAGAGAAGTCTATATTATAGAAAGCAATCATGATGAAGAAATGTTAATGGAAGGTCCCTATCCATATATATTGAAGCAAAGAGTAATTAGTGATAAAGGACACCTTTCGAATTCAACCACCGCCAACTATTTATTAGAAGTAGTAGGAGAAAAGACAAAAAAAATTATTTTAGCTCATATCAGTGAAAATAATAATACTGAAAAATTGGCCCTAGAAACCACCAAAAATCTATTAGAAAAAAATCATATTCATAAAGAAGTCATAATTGCTAAACAGTATGAATCATTAGATGAAATTGAGGTATAATATGATTAAAATTATTTGCATTGGTAAATTAAAAGAAAACTATTTAAAAAATGCTCAAGAAGAATATATAAAAAGATTAAAAAAATATACAAATATAGAAATAATTGAATTACCAGATTCCGAGATTGATAATGAAAAGATAGCCCTAGAAAAAGAAAAAGGAGAAATATTAAAACATTTAAGCAAAAAGGACTACGTAATTACATTAGAAATTGAAGGAAAAGAATTATCATCTATCGAATTTGCGAATCAATTAGATAAAACTTTTATTCAAAACAGTGATATTACATTTATTATAGGTGGTTCTTATGGAATTCATCCTAGTATTAAAGAACAGTCAAATTTCAAATTATCTTTTTCTAAAATGACATTTCCTCATCAATTATTTCGAATTTTATTATTAGAACAGTTATTTAGAAGTTATAAAATTTTAAACAATGAAAAATACCATAAATAATCATGGTATTTTTTACTTTTGATTTCCTAATTTATTAATCCATTTTATTTTCTTTTGAAAAGATCGATAATTTTCGTTGTCACCGGCAAAACTAATTCCGTTTTCTTTCAAATTTTGAAATACATTATTGGTTTTATTATTTCTAATTTTTTGAAATAAATAGAAAGCACGTTCTGGATCTCTTTCATAAATATTTTCTAAATCTAGACTAGTTAAAAAAGAAAGTGCATGGCAACTATGAAATCTAATATCTACACATAAATTTTCTTTTAAAAGATCAGAATTTATATAAAAAGGAAGATCATACTTTTGAAAACCATTTTGGATATCAGAAACAGTAATTTTTTGATTGTTATCAACTAATTGAATAGCGGCATCCGTAATAAAAATGTTAGAAAAATCCTCTAATGCATTGGTAATACGGTCATATTCTAATTGATTAATGACTTTTTTAGGATAATCGTGTTTTAAATATTGAATGGAAAGATAATCAAAAAAGTAACCTTCTAATTCTGTTAAAAAATAAGGATTTTTTCTGTCCATCATATAAGTATCATATTGGTACATAATGCCATGACTAATCTCATGATTGAGTGATAAAAAATCATTAATATCATTTCTTCTATAAATTAAGAAATAAGGAATATATTTTGGATAATAAAAAGTATAAATTTGTCCGAAAATTTCAAAATCTTCTTGTAAATGTTCAAATTGTAATAGATTCTTTTTAGGGTTTGTATATTTCATAAATTCCTGTAAAAAACTAGAATCTGGTAATGTCGAATAAAAATCATAAGACATCTCTACTAATTCTTGATTACTAAGATTTAATTTTGGTAAAGAAATATTATCATAGGTATCATCCAAATCTTTAAGTAATTTAGTTGCTGTTAGCAGTGTTTCTTTGATATCGTCTGGAATAGATTGATAATCAAAATAAGTATCAACAGGTAAAATTTTATCTGAGTCCATATATTCAATTTTCTGACATTTATTTTTTGGCGATTTTACTAATAAAATGTCTTGTAACTCCTTAAGTTGAGTAATATTCTTTTTTAAAAATTGTATATCTTCTTTTGTTAACCCTTCCGTTATTTGAAGACAATTTTGAATTATTTTTTGATGTTTTCTTAATTTTTCTAAATCCCAATGATAGTTCATAAAAACCTCCTTGAATTGGTTAGTTATTGTATCAAAAATAAGTCATAAAGTAAAGACTTTCTAAAAAAGATAAGTTAGACTACATTTTTACATAATTGAAAAATTTGCATACAAAAAAAGAGTCTTTTGGCTTCAATAAAAGTAAATAAGCACTAACTCTTTCTTTTTTTTATTTTTTGAAAGGTAATAATAGCATCACTTTGGTCATGATAAGAAAAACCTTCTACGAAAGTAGTATGAAACTCATCTGTTGTAAAAATAGTTTGTCTTTTCTTTTTATTGTGAAAGGAATGCAAAGTATTATAAGAATAATAATTATAAATATAACCAACCTGTATAGTACCATTAGATTTTAAACTTTTACTCAAAGAGTGAATACATCTTTTAAAATTTTTTAAAGCATCTTCTTCCCAAATATCATCAATACTATCACTAATATTAGAAAGCAGAATCATATCAAAGACTTGTTCAGTTAGATATTCCCGTAAATTAGTAATATTACTTTCAAGATAGGTAACTTTTTTCGTCTTTAAGATATCAGATAGTTTTTCATAATAAGATTCTTCTAAATAGAAATTCAGATTTTTCATCTTCTCAAATGGAGTATGAAATCGATAGTAAATCTTATCAAAAATTTCTTGACTTCCATATTTTGAATATAAATAATCAAAGAAAACTAGAGCCTCATCCTTTAGTTCTAATCTAATTTTTTCATAGAGATGAACATCTAAAAATTTTTGAAATTCTTGAAAAAAGAAGGAGATAAATTCTGAATAAGATAAAGTAGAAATAGCAGCCTTTTTTAATTCTGCATTCAAAAAAGCAAGAGGATTTATATCAAAACAAGTAACATTTCTAGCACCCATTAAAAAAGCATTTAACATCTGATCACCACTACCGGTAACGGTTAATATATCTTGATTTGCTAGATCATATTGTTGTAAAAATCCTTTAATATTTTCAGTAGTCATTAAATAAATTTTGGAATAACGACCAAAATCATTAGAAAGTACTTGGTTAGAATCTAAAATAGAATCAATATCATGAATAAAATCTTGCATACTATCCCCTCAATTGATTCATTATTATAAAATAGAATTTATTTGTTGTCCATGTCTTTATTTGGAATTTTTTTCGATAATAGACTCTAAAACTTTTCCATATTTTCCAATGCCAGTTTCACCCTGATTAATTAAAAAATCATTCATCGTAATTTTCTTTTCTTCAAAAACCATAGTATTATCTTTTTCTGTGATAATGGTAGCCAGTATCTCATCTTTTTCTTGTTTTAAAAGTTCAAGTACTTCTTTAGCATCCATTCTTCCTAATCCATCTACTTCATTTTCATCAAAATGAAACTTAAAATTTTGATGGTCTATAGGATAAATAAATACATTCGCAAAAGCACGATCACGAAAGATAGAACCATCTTTTTTAACTTTATCCATTCGAAAAGGAACAACATCTATTAATTCTGCCTTTTCATAATCTAAAGAAATTCCAATTTCTTCCTGAATTTCTCTACCAAAAGCTTCTTTTAAACTTTCTCCAGCTAATACATGTCCACTAGCGGTAGTATAAAAAGTACCACTATCATGTCGAATCTGAAAATAAATATTTCCCATCTTATCATATAACCAACAATGTACAGTCTTATGCCAAATAGCATTTTGATGAACATAATCTCTAGTTTCTTTTCCTAAAAAATTACCATTTTCATCATATGTATCTAAATATTCTATCATATTAAACACCTCAGATTTATTATAGCATAGTTCCCTGTAAAATTTAAAATATACAATTAGTTAATTTTTAACATTTTAAATATTTGTTAACTTATAATTAACCTAAATGAGGGATAGTATGGTGGTATTTCAAAAAAGACTAAAAGAAGCAAGAAAACAAAGGGCGTTAACACAAGAATCTTTAGGAAAAGCAATCTATGTTAGTAAACAAGAAGTATGTCTATATGAAAGTGGAAAAAGAACCCCACCAATTGATGTATTAATTCGCATGGCAAATTTCCTAGAAGTAGATTTTCTGTGGTTAATTGGAATGGAATTAGAATTTCCAAAATCAAAAAATAGAATTGTGAGCTTATCAGAAAAAGATATCGAAATTATTGAAGCCTTAAAAAAAGATAGTAAATTGTATGAAAAATTTTTAGAAGATCCAGACAGGGCAATTGCCGATATTTCCAATCATCTAAAAAAATAAAAAAGAGCTACTTTCAAAAATAAAGAAAGTGGTTCTTTTTATGATTTAGCAGAAATTCTTAGATTTTTCCCTCTTTAATCAATTTTTCCCAACAATCGTGAATATAAGAATTGCCTCCTAAAGTTTGATAGCGATCATAGAGTTCATAAGCATTTTTCTTTTGAATATCAGATTTATATACACCATGTTCTATATCATTAATAAAGTTAACTAAAATAATTTTAATCAGTTCTAATTCAATATTATTTCTTCCATTAGATGCTACTATCTCTAAATGTTCTATCTTGGTATCAATTGGCTTTAATACTTTAGAAATAAAGGATTTGAAAAAAGTAATGAGAGCCATAACCGCACTAATCAAAGCTCCTAAAAAGGAAACCACTGCTAAAATCTGTCCTAAAGATATATTTTCCACAATCTTCCTTCTTTCTACCATAATGTTTTTCTAGTTTAATTTATGGTGTGTACCAAAAAGTAACCATAATATTTATCTTGGAAATCATACAAAATTTTCCGACAAATTTTTTCTAGTAATTTTTCTATAATTTTAATAGGTGATCGTATGATAAAAGTAATAACAGATATATTATGGAGTACTGCGATTATTTTTTTATTAGGAGGAGGATTATATTTTAGTTTTAAGATGGGTTTTCCTCAATTAAAAATAAAATCTTTATTTACAGGATTTCAAAAAGATAAAGAAAGTAAAGTATCTCCCTTTAAAAGTCTAACAATGTCATTAGCGGCTAGAGTAGGGGTAGGGTCCTTATCAGGAATTGCCTTAGCTATTTATATTGGTGGACCAGGAACCATTTTTTGGATTTGGATAGTAGGTATAATCACTTCTATTAATGCTTTTTGTGAGAGTTATTTAGGAGCAAAATATCAAGAAAAAGATGGAGATGCTTATAAAGGAGGACCACCTTACTATATAGCGAAAGGGTTAAATAATAAAAAGTTAGCCGTAATTTATTCTATTTTAATTATAATCTCTTATATTGTTGGTTTTATGACAATCCAGGCAAATACTATTACTACTTCCATTTATGAATACTATCATATAGAACCAATTATAATAGGTCTGATATTAGCCTTTATCTCGCTACTTTCTATTATGAAAGGATTAGATAGAATTGTGAGTATAACGAGTAAATTAGTCCCTATTATGGGGGTTGGATATATTTTTTTAAGTCTTTTAATTGTAATCATGAATATAAAATTAATTCCCAATGTTTTATTAGAAATCATTAGTAGTGCCTTTCAAGTCAAAGCAATAAGTGGTGGTATTTTTTCTACTTTCTTAATTGGAATTCAAAGAGGAATTTTTTCAACAGAAGCAGGATTAGGAACTGGTTCCATTGCTTCTTCCTGTACTCATGCTAAAAATAAAATAGGTCTTGGATTAATACAAATATTAGGAATTTATTTTACGATATTTATTGTCTGTACTTCTACAGCATTACTAATTTTAACCTCAGACTATCAATTGTATCTATTTGAAAATATGAACGGAATCGAACTAACACAATATGCCTTAAATTATCATTTAGGAAAACCAGGGATTATTATTTTAATGTTATCAGTGATTTCTTTAGCTTATTCCACAATAGTAGCTGGATACTATTATGGAGAAAGCAGTTTGAAATATCTAATAAAAAATGTATCCAAACGACAAATAAACATATTAAAAACTGTAACTATCATTTTATTAATCATTGGAAGTGTTATGAATCCAACCATATTATGGAATCTTGTCGATATTTTAGTAGCATTGTTAGCAATTATTAATATGTATGTACTTTTTCAAATGAGAAGAGAAATTATAACAGACTATCAAAAAGAAAAGAGATTGCTAAAATGATAGTAGAATGATAAAATAAAATCAGTAGTAGGTGATTCTATGCTAGGAAATGATTGGGATCTTCTTCTAAAAGAAGAAATGGAAAAAGAGTATTTTCAAAAATTATTAGCAGTAATCAAAAAAGAATATCAAACAAAAACAATTTATCCCAAACAAACGGAAATTTTTAAAGCTTTTCGGAATACTTCCTATCAAGATACCAAAGTCGTAATTTTAGGACAAGATCCTTATCATGGAATAAATCAAGCCGAAGGTTTATCATTTTCTGTCAAAATAGGAGTCCAAAAACCACCATCTCTTCAAAATATTTTCAAAGAACTTCATGATGATTTAGGATGTCCTATACCAGTAAATGGAAGTTTAGTACCTTGGACAGAAAAAGGGGTTTTATTATTAAATACGGTATTAACCGTAGAAGCTAATAAACCTGCTTCCCATAAAGATTTAGGTTGGGAAACATTTACGGATGAAGTAATTAGAAAATTAAATGAAAAACAAGTTCCTGTCGTCTTTATTTTGTGGGGAAGTTTTGCCAGAAGTAAAAAAAGTTTAATTACAAATCCAATTCACTATGTAATAGAATCCGCTCACCCATCACCTTTTTCTGCATATAATGGTTTTTTTGGAAGTAAACCATTTTCAAAAACAAATAATTTTCTAAAATCAAAAGGTTTAACTCCAATTGATTGGGAAATAAAATAGCGGGTAGTAAATTTAAATAAAAGGAAAAGAGTTATGAACAATTATGTCATAACTCTTTTTTATAATTCCATTTTTTGAATTTCTGCAATGGATAATCCAGTACATTCAGAAATGATTTTGATATCGATTTGTTTTGCTAACATAGCTTTCGCTATCTCAATTTGCTTTTCCTTGGCTCCTTTTTCTAATCCTTTACCATAAGATTCTTCTCGAATCGAATTCTCGGTCTTTTTCATTACCTTTTCATGATCATAATCAAATAAGAATGCTTCATTCATCGCTAACTCCTCCAATTTTTTAATAATCTTTAAATCTTCTGGATTCTTTGTTAACTCTCTCATCTTATCATAACTTGTTTGCGAAAATAACGATAAGCTAACATCTATATCATTATCATAGCATACATTCTTGAAATTCGGTAAATAAATTTCAAACGATTCAATATCTGGAATGACTAATTGTGTATTCGGATCCATAAATTGATAATTTCCTGTTTTGTTTGTAGGATCTTGGGGATTCTTAAAATCATTAAAGAGTACTAATTTCGTAGGCTTACTAGAATAACTTTCTCCACTATCAAAACGACTTCCAGCAATTCGATATAAATATTGATAGTTCTTTACTTCTAAAAAGTCATAATAATTTTGATTCATTTCGATAATGACAATAACATCCTCTTTTTCTAATCTTAAATCTAGTCGATAATCTTTCACATGATTTCCAGTATTTAATTCGGTATCTACCAAAGAATAACCATCTAAATTGAGATTAAACTTTCCTTGAATTAAACGATGAATCCAACTTCTAGTATCTGGATTCTTATAAAGATACTTAAAAGTAGTATCACTACAAAGAGAAATAAATCTTAATTCTTCATTTTTTGTTTTAAACTTTTCGCTAACCATAAACATAACCTCCTTTTGAAGAATTTTATCCTCTCTAGTATTATTTCTATTTTTTGCGAAAAGACTAACTTTTTGATTAAAAAAATAAAAAAAAAGAAATCTTTACTTTTCTTTCAAGATTTCCAATGTTTCAATTTTTTCTTCTTTAAAAAATTCTTTCTTCTTATAATGAAAAAGAATCGCAACTAAATTAGAAGGAAAACATTTCACAATATTATTATACATAACGATATTATCATTATAATATTTCTTAGCAGCATTTAAATCATTGTCGATATCGGTTAAATCTTCATTAATATTTTTTAAAGAACTATTTTCTGCTAATTTTTGGTCTAAATCTAAAAGAGCATAATATTCTCTTAAAGCAATGGTTAATTCTTTATTTAAATCAAAACGATTAAACTTTTGATTTTTAATCTTTACTAAATTATCTATCAGATCTTCATCCTTATATTTTTTATTACTATCTTTAATAATCGTTACACATCGATCTAATAAATTTAATTTTTTTTCAAATAAAATATCGATATTATTTAAAGCTTCACTAATTTTAATATGAAAGAGTTGAAACTTATTATAATAACTAACTTCTAATATTAAAAACAACATCAATATAGAAATAATCCCAACAATTATATAATACATACCAATCACCTATCTTACAGTTTTATTTTAACATTCTTTTTTTCTTTAGTAAATAAAATCTCAAAATTCATAAAAAAAGAAATTCCTAATAAGAAATTTCTTCATCGAAAGTAGCAAAGTTAATATAGACAAGCCACAATAAAATGATTTGACCATTCTCATCTTTTAATAATAAATAATCTCTGCCACCAGCTAAAATCGTACCAGTAAAAGCTCGATCTCGCCATTCAATAGAATCTGGATAAGAAAGATAAATAGTAACTTTTTTGCCATGATTTAATGTAAATATATTTTCAGCATATTGAGGATCTGCATTACTATTAGGATTAGTAGTAGTCCCTGTATTATTTGGACTAACATATCCAGGAATATTCATATAGGGAGGAAAAGTACTTTGGTTAGGAATATAAGAAGGATTTGCTGTTCCCGTACTCGTATAATTTTGATTCATAAAGATCTCCTTTCTTCTAAGTAAATGTATGCAAGAAAAAAAGAGATTATGAAAATACTAATTACTTTCCATAATTTCATCAAAAACAGGATCGGTATCCATAGGCTCTGTACCCCTTACATAATACATAATTCTACGATTCGTATCTTTTTCTGTAACTGGTTTTCCAGTAATAGGATTTACCAGTACCCCTACGACATTACTAGGTTGCTTATACCAACTATCCGCATGTCCTTCCAAGTATCCTTCAATGGCATCCACCCAAATATTTCGTGAATATTTATAATCACTTGCCGAAAGAAAAGTATTGTCATCATATCCAACCCATACTGCAGTAACAATTTCTCCATTATAACCAATGGACCAATGGTCTGTATCTGTTGTCCCACTTTTTAAAGCAATCTTATGTTTAATTTTAGGTGCTATACCAATAGCCGTAGGATAATTATAATCAATAAAACTAGAGTCATAAGTAGTCGTTAATAAATCACTCAGAATAAAGGTTAAACTTTTATTTAAAATGACTTCTTCCTTATACTTCTTTTCGTATAAGACATTACCTCTTAAATCTTCCACTTTTGAAATTAAATGACCTTCCACTTTATATCCTTCATTAGCAAAAGAAGAATAAGCTTGTGCCATTTCTATAATATTAATACTAGCAGTACCAAGAGGAAGAGAAGGAACTTCATCTAATTTCGCTGTAATTCCTAATCTTCTAGAGATATCTACTAAAGTATCTTCTCCCAAAAACATATGTGTTTTGACGGCATATATATTATCCGAATAGGAAATAGCAGTAGCTAGAGAAATTGGTTTATTACCATACTGACCACCATAATTTTGTGGAGAATAAGTTTTATTATTGGAAAAAGTAAAGGTTGTTTCCTGACTGGTAAATGTAGTACTGGCTGTAAATCCATTTTCTAAAGCTGCATAGTAAAGAAGTGGTTTCATAGTAGAACCAACTTGTCTTTCTGACTGATAAGCACGATTATATTGACTAACACTGTAATCTCTACCACCCACCAAGGCAATAATTTTACCGGTTTTAGGATCCATCATCACACTAGCAACCTGTAAATTCTTGTCTGTATTCAGATTGTTTTTAACGCTATCTTCTAATATTTTCTGAGCATTCATATCTAAATTGGTATAAATACGAATACCACCGGTTTCTAAGTAAGAATCTGGTATTTGATCTAGAGATTTTAATTCTCTCATAACAGCATCTTGATAATACATAATAGTGGATAAATCTTGATAATTTTTTTCTCCAACCAAATGTAATTCTTCATTTACTGCCTGCTGATATTCTTCTTCGGTAATCTTTTTATTTTGATAAAGGCCATACAAAACATTAATTTGTCTTTTCTTAGCCAAATCAAAATTAACTAAAGGAGAATAATTAGCCGGAGATTTGGGTATCCCTACTAACATAGAAGCTTCTGCCAATGTTAAATCACTAGCATCTTTATCAAAGTAAAATTGACTGGCATTTTGAACACCATACATCCCATGTCCATAATTAATCGTATTTAAATAACCTTCTAAAATTTCATTTTTGTTGTAGCCTACTTCCAGTTTCAATGTAAGCCACATTTCATTTAATTTTCTTTCCCAAGTTTTATCGAAGTCTAAAAATAAGTTTTTGGCATACTGCTGTGTAATAGTAGAGGCACCTTCTTTGGTAGTACCAGAAGTAATATTGACATACATTGCCTTCATAATTCTTAGAATATCAAAACCAAAATGTTGATAAAAATGCTGATCTTCAGTATTGATAGTAGCCATAATGAGATAATCAGACATATGATCTAAAGCTATCCATTCTTGGGAACCACTTCCTTGAAAAAAAAGTTCATTATTGCCATCGTACATTAAAAATGCATTAGCAGATTTAATTTCTAATTTAGGTGACATTTTAATATATAAAATCACACTAGTAATCGCAACAATAGAAAGTGCTAGAAAAATTGCTATGATTTTTAAAACCAACTTAATTTTTTTCATATTTTTTTTCTTAATTTTTTTCATAGCTTCCTCCATATTTCTAATTTTAGTATGAAAAAAAATAGAAAAAGTATGTAAGTACAATGAAAAAAATGACTTTTAACAATATGTAATAATGAAAAGGATTTAAAGAAATTGATATAAAATAATATAAAATATCTAAAAATTAACAAAAGAAATTAAAAAATTAAGTTGCATTTATAGTATCTTATGCTATAATCTGTCTTAGAAATTCAAATGGGATGAATCGTATGAAAAAACAAAAAATACATATTACTTTAAGGACCAATGATATTAATGAAGAATATAATCTATTAGGAGAATATGATGAAGAGCATAAAGTTCTTTCTTATCAAGAAAAAAAAGAATTGATAACCATCGTAAAAATAGATTTATTAAAGAAATGTTTATCAAGAGAAAATAAAGATTACAGTCTTCATTATCAATTTCAAGAAAACAAAGTAACATCGAATTCATTTCATTTAAAAGAAATCAATCAGAATATGATAATAAAAATCAAAACCGAAAAATTTCTAGTAACTGAAAATAAAATAGAAATTCAATACACTTTATTAGATAGTAATGAAAAAGTGAATTATCAAGTAGAATTTTAGGAGGAAGCCATGAGTATTATCAAAAATGTAGAAAATAAAATCAAAAATCATATTATCGATGCTGGATATCAAGTAGATCATGTCGTATTAGAACCTTCTAGCAGAAAAGATTTAGGAGAATACCAAATTAATAGTGCTTTCCAATTAGGTAAGGAAAATCACTGTAATCCAAGAGAAGTAGCTGAAAAAATAGTAGCAGAATTAGAAAAAGATACAATATTTCAAAATATTAATATTGCAGGTGCTGGTTTTATTAATTTAAGTTTTTGTGATCAATTTTATTTAGATTCTATGAATCAAATGCTAGAAAATATTGAAAATAATATTGATAAACAAGAAAGTAAAAAAATCTTCATGGACTATGGTGGTGCTAATATTGCGAAAACATTGCATGTAGGACATCTTCGTAGTGCTGATATTGGTGAAGCCCTAAAAAGATTAACGAAATTATTAGGATATGAAGTAATTAGTGATGTTCATTTTGGAGATATTGGTCGCCAATCAGGAATGGTTATCTATGAGATGAAAGAACGTTATCCTAATTTAAATTATTTTCATGAACCTGTAATAGGAGAATATGATGAACTTCCTATCACCGTAGAAGATTTACAAGAAATTTATCCTGTTGCTTCCGAAAAAGCCAAAAATAATGAAGAAGTCATGGAAGAAGTAAGAAAAATTGCGATGGATATTGAAGAAGGGCATCCACATTATACGGTATTGTGGAATAAGATTAAAGAACTTTCCATGAAAGATATTAAAAATATCTATGATCGATTAAACACAACTTTTGATTTATATGAAGGAGAAAGCGATTGCTACCCTTATATTCCAGAAGTAGTAAAAATTTTAAAAGAAAAAAATTTACTTCGTGAAAGCGAAGGGGCTATGGTTGTTGATGTAAAAGAAGAAACTGATACAGAACCTATGCCACCACTCGTTGTTTTAAAAGGAAACGGTGGAACAGTTTATCAAACACGAGAATTAGCAACCATACTTTCAAGAGAGAAAAGATTTGCACCAGATGAGATATGGTATTTTGCAGATAATCGCCAAGAATTATATTTTAAACAAGTTTTTCGTGTAGCCAAAAAAGCAGGATTAGTACCTTTAAAGACAGAACTAAAATTCTTTGGTTTTGGAACTATGAATGGTAGTGATGGAAAACCATTTAAAACTAGATCTGGAGGAGTCATGAATCTAGTAGATTTAATGGAAATGGTAAAGGAAATCACTGCTAGTAAAATTAATATGGACTTAGTAAAAGAAATCGATAAAGATCAAACTGCCGAGAAAATATCAATTGCTGCTTTAAAATATGCAGATTTTCTTCCTTATCGAAGCAAAGATTTTATTTTCGATGTCAATAAATTTTCTGATTTAGAAGGTAAGACAGGTCCTTATTTACTTTACTCTACAGTCCGTATAGGTTCATTGTTAGAAAAATCCAATCAAGATATCAGTAACTTAACCATGAAAAAAATATCCGAAGTAGAAAAAGAAACAATGCGTACTTTATTAGAACTACCAACCATTTTAAATAATGCTTTCGAATCAAAATCTCTCAATGAAATTGCTGACTACTTATATCGTTTAACAAGTAACTATAATAAATTTTATGCGGAAAACCATATTTTAACCTGTGAAGATCAAGATTTAAAGGAATCTTGGTTAGCATTATCCAAATTAGTTCGTACTACCAATTTACTTCTTTTAGATACTTTAGCAATAGAAGTTCCAGAAAAAATGTAAAAGATATTGCATTTTATATAGAATAATGATATAAGTTTAAATGATAAAAAAAGAAAAGAAATTGGATTTTAATATATAGGAGGAAATACCATGAGTATTAAAAATATGAAAAAGGAAGATTTAGAGTTATTATCTAATAAAGATATAACGAATTTATTACTAGAAGAAAAAGGAAAGCAGACAACAATTGATTTATTTAAAAAAATCATAAAATTATTAGAATTACCAGAATCAACTTTTGATAATAAAATCGGAGATTATTATACTTCTTTAACTACTGATAAAAGATTTATTTTATTAGAAGATGGTACATGGGATTTAAGAAGTAGACATACTTCTGATAAAGTAATAAAAGTAGAAGATGAAGAAGAAGAGGAAGACCTAGAAGAAATGGAAGAAGAAGAGGACGAAGAAGAAACCAATTATGATTCCATTGATAGTGACGAAGATGACATTGATGATAGCGATGATGATTTAAAAGATTTAGTAGTTTTAGATGAAGATGAAATAGAAGAGACAGAGTAGTTCTCTTTTTTCATTTGGAAAATAAAAAAAGAATGGTATAATAAATTTGGTGAAGAAATATGAATTTGATAGAAGCACTAAAAATCGAAGCAAAACAAGATAAAAAAAGAATTGTTCTTCCAGAAACGATGGATGAAAGGGTATTAAAAGCAGCCGAACAGATTATACAAGAAGATTTAGCAGAAATTATTTTAATTGGCGAAGAACAAATTTTAATAGAACATGACATTTTAAAAAAAGCAACATTAATTAATCCCAAAACCAGTAATCTAACCAATATTTATATAGATAAAATGGTAGAATTAAGAAAAGAAAAAGGATTAACGAAAGAACAAGCAAAAAAATTATTACTAGAAGATTATATGTATTTTTCCTGCATGTTAGTTTTAGATCACAAAGCAGATGGAATTGTAAGTGGAGCAATCCATTCAAGTGCGAATACTTTAAGACCAGCTTTACAACTAATCAAGACAAAATTAGATACCAAAATAGTATCATCTTTCTTTCTAATGATAGTTCCTAACTGTTCCTATGGAGAAGAAGGGGTTTTCTTATTTGCAGATTGTGGTTTAATTCAAGATCCAACCAGTGAAGAATTAGCAGAAATTGCTTTAGCAAGTAATGAAACTTTTCAAGAATTAGTGAAAAAAACGCCTTACATAGCGATGCTTTCTCATTCTACTAAAGGAAGTGCACATCATAAAGAAGTAGAAAAAGTAATAGAAGCTACCAAAATAGTAAAAGAAAATAATTCCCAAATTTATATTGATGGAGAACTACAACTAGATGCTGCTATTATTCCGGCAATTGCCGAAATGAAAGCACCAGATAGTGAAGTAGCAGGGAAAGCCAATGTCTTAATTTTTCCTAATTTAGATAGTGGTAATATTGGTTATAAATTAGTAGAAAGATTAGCTCATGCCAAAGCATATGGACCTTTAACCCAAGGAATGAAATATCCAGTCAATGATTTATCTAGGGGCTGTAGTGTGGATGATATTGTAGGAGTAATAGTAATTACTGCAGTACAAGCACAAAAAATACATAATAATTAGAAAAATATGATATAATAGAAAACAGCCGAAAGAGGTGAATAGATGCTTAATAAAAGAGAAAGAATAACCTACAATCAAGAATTACTAAGGTCAAAAATAAAATTTTATAAAGCATTGAATGACACAAAAAAATTTCTAGAAAAAGAAAATCAACATACGAAATGTAAAAGGAAAAGAAAGGATAAATAATATGATAGAGCGTTTAAAAGTAATTGAAAAAAAATATCAAGAACTACAAACTGAACTAGCTAGTCCAGATATTTATAATGATATGAATAAAATGAAAGCATTATCAAAAGAAGCAAGCGATTTAGAAGAAACAGTAAATACCTACCATGAGTATAAAAAAGTACTATCTGGAATAGAAGATACGAAAGAAATGCTAAAAGATCCAGAAATGGGAGAACTTGCGAAAGAAGAATTAGTAACTTTAGAAGAAAAGAAAGTAAAATTAGAAGAACAACTAGAAATTTTATTAATTCCGAAAGATCCTAACGACAGTAAAAACGTAATTGTTGAAATTCGCGGTGCTGCTGGTGGAGATGAAGCAAATATCTTTGCAGGTGATTTATATCGCATGTATTCTCGATATGCTGAAAAACAAGGATTTAAAATAGAATTAATTGATGCTGAAGAAGGAGAAGCAGGAGGATTTTCACAAATAGAATTCATGGTAAAAGGAGATGGCGCGTATTCCAAGTTAAAATATGAAAGCGGATCTCACCGAGTACAAAGAGTACCAGAAACAGAATCGCAAGGAAGAATTCAAACATCAACTGCTACTGTTTTAGTAATGCCAGAAGCAGAAGATGTAAATATCGAAATAAATCCTAATGATTTAAGAATAGATATTTATCGTTCTTCCGGTTGTGGTGGCCAAGGAGTAAATACTACAGATTCTGCTGTTAGAATTACCCATCTACCTACCAATACAGTAGTAACTTGTCAAAATGAAAGAAGCCAAATCCAAAATAAGGAACAAGCAATGAAAGTATTAAAAGCTCGTCTTTATGAACAAGAACTACAAAAACAAGAAGAAGCTTTAGGAAATGAACGAAGAAATAAAATTGGAACAGGGGACAGAGCCGAAAAAATAAGAACTTATAATTATCCACAAAATAGAGTAACAGATCATAGAATTGGGTATACGACCAATAACTTAGACAGAATAATGAATGGCGCTTTAGAAGAAATAATTGAAGCCTTAATTACAGAAGATCAGAAAAGAAAATTAATGGTTGATAGCAATGAGTAAAGTAAATACTATTTGTCTAAGATGTGGAACCGTTCAAGTAAGATCAGATCTTGTAGAAATACTGGAAAATAATGATGAAGATAAATATATGATATTAGAAGAAAAGAAAATGTGTCCAAAATGTAAAATAAAAACAAATCAAATTGCTACCAAAGATATTAAAATGTTAAAAAAGAGTTTAGAAACAAATCCTAATAAAAAATTAGATAGTTATATTCTGAAATTAATTAAAAGGTGAATCTATGACAGTCGAAGAGTTGATTATATATGGTAAACAATTCATTCATTCTACCCATGCTAAAATGTTACTTGCTGATTTATTAGGGATAAATCCGTTAGAACTTCTGAACCATTTAGATAAAGTTGTAGAACCAGATCTCATCGAAAAATATAAACAAAAAGTAGATTTAGTAAAGAACCAAAAACCAGTTCAATATGTAATCGGAAATGTTAACTTTTATGGAAATTCCTTTTTTGTGAATGAAAGTGTACTAATTCCTAGATTTGAAACAGAAGAACTAGTAGAAAATACTTTAAATTATATTGATAAACTATTTCCAAATAAAAATTTAAAAGTAATCGATTTAGGATGTGGATCGGGATGTATTGGCATTACTTTAAAAAAGAAAATTTCTTCTTTAGAAGTCACCTTATTAGATATTAGTAAAGACGCCTTAGAAATAGCGAAACAAAATGCTAATTCCTTACATACAGAAGTTACTTTCCTAGAAAATGATATGCTAGAAAACATAGAAGGAAAGTTTGATGTTATGATATCTAATCCTCCTTATATTAAAGAAAATGAAAAAATTGAAGATATCGTAAAAAATAATGAACCGCATATTGCGTTATACGCTGGAAAAGATGGTTTAGACTATTACCGTAAAATATTAAAAGAAGCACCAAAACATGTAAATGAAAAATTTTTGATCGCTTTTGAAATAGGTATGGATCAGAAAGATGCTGTAATGAATCTCGCTAAAGAATCTTTTCCAAATGCTTGTATCATTTCTAAAAAAGATATGCAGGAAAAAGATCGCATGATTTTTATTTATCAAGAAGACTGATAGAAGTCTTTTTTCTTTTGCAAAAAAATTACTTGTATAAAATTAGAAAAAACCAATCATTATGAAAATAGAAAAGGTGATTATATGAAAAAAATAATATTCGTAATGATTGCAGTTACCATTCTTTTTATCGTAAATGCAAAAGGGGAACAATTAATAATTCCAAAAGAAGCAATTCGTTTTCGTGTCATTGCTAATAGTAATGACCAGCAGGATCAAGAAAATAAAATATTAGTTAGAGATCATATTCAACAAGAAATAACCCAAGATTTAATAAAATCAGAAAGTGTAGAAAACGCCCGCAATATGTTACAAAATAATCTTTCAAAATACAAAACTTTAGTTTCTAATACTTTGAGTGAAAATAATATCAATACCCCATTTCAAATGAACTATGGTATGAATTATTTTCCTGAAAAAGTATATAGAGGAGTAAAATACGAAGAAGGATATTATGAATCTTTAGTTGTGACTTTAGGAAATGGTTTAGGAAATAACTGGTGGTGTGTATTATTTCCTCCCTTATGTCTATTAGAAGCAGAAGAAACAGAAGAGAAAACAGAAGTAGAATATAAATTCTTTATTACGGAATTAATAGACAAATATTTTAAATAAAGTTATAATACATACCAAGGAGAGATAAATATGATAAGACAGAATATGCATATTCATTCAAATTACTCTTGGGATTCTAAAATGGATATTGATACCATTGCTCAAATTTTAGTAAAAAATAATATTTCGTATGGCGCACTTACCGATCATGTTGAGTTAAGTAGAGAATCACTTCCTGACGTAATCACAAAACTAAAAGCACGAAATATAGATATTGATAGAATCAACCAACAATATCAAGGAAAATTAACTTTATTAAAAGCAGTCGAAATTTCAGAACCTCATTGGTATCCAGATCAAGTACAAAAATTAAGTCAAGAAGTAGAATTGGATTTTATCATGGGAAGTATTCATTCTATTCAAAAAAAGGCCGAATCAAGGCGTGAAAGAGAAGTTGCGACACATCAATATTATCAAGAAATTTTAGAAATGATTAAAACAGATCAAATCGATGTAGTTGGACACTTGGATTACATTAATCGCTACTACAAAAAAGATTATAGTCTTTATCAACAAGTAACAGATGTTTTGAATGCCATCAAAGAACATCATATGGTAATAGAAATTAATACATCTGCTGAAAGAAGATCTCACTTAAATGTTTTCCCAAGTTTAGATAAAATTTGTAGATATAAACTATCACAAAATGAAATCATCATAGGAACTGATGCCCATACACCTAACCAATTAATCGATAATTTAGAACAAGCTGAATTAATTACCAAAGAATTGGGACTAAAACCAGTAATCTATCAAAAAAGAAAAAGAATAAATCTTTAAGCTTCCTACATATCTTTAAATAGGAGGCTTTTTTTATGTCACTATTCGTTATTTTGATATTAGCAGTAGGACTTAGTATGGATGCATTTTCTCTTGCTATGATTTATGGAACTCTTGATTTAAAAAATAATATGCGAAAATTAATGAGTGTCATGGTAGGAATTTTTCATTTTTTTATGCCTATTCTTGGATATCAAATAGGAGAACTAATTTTAAAACTAATCAAAATAGATCCAGAAATATTAGTAGGAACTATCTTTATTATTCTTGGAATTGAAATGATTTTATCACTAAGACAAGAGGAAAAAGTAAAACTATTAACCGGAATTTTATCCGTTGTTTTCTTTGCTTTTACAGTAAGTATCGATAGTTTTTCCATTGGAATTAGTTTTGGTGTTGTTAATTCTAATATCATTTTGCCATGTATTATTTTTTCATTAGTAAGTGCTTTTTTTACTTATATAGGAGTCATGTTAGGTAAAAAGTTATCAGATAAATTTGGAAATATTACTACTCTAATAGGTGCAATCATTTTATTAGCATTGGGAATTAGTTATTTAGTGTAAAACGATAAAAAGTCACGAATTCTATGTTTTCCATCCTTTAGTTTTATGATATAGTAATATTAGAAGTAAGAACGAAAGTTTTAATTTAAAATACAATATAGTAGGAGTTACTGGAGGGAAGTATGAAAATATTAGAAATTAATGGTGGAAAGAAATTATCAGGTACCATTCGTATTAGTGGTGCCAAAAATGCATCTGTTGCTTTAATTCCAGCAGCTATTTTAGCAGATAGTGAAGTAACAATCTGTAATGTACCAGAGATTACGGATACAGATGCTTTAGTAGAAATTTTAGAATATTTAGGTGCGGATGTAAAAAGAGCAAGTGAGAGTATTTTAATTAATCCAAAAACGATTGAAAATAAAGAAATAATAGAAAGTTTATCTACCAAATTAAGAGCATCCTACTATTTTATGGCTGCCTTACTTGGAAAATATAAAAATGTAGAAATGTATTTTCCAGGAGGATGTTCGATAGGTGCTAGACCAATTGATCAAACTTTAAAAAGTTTTAAAGCCTTAGGAGCAGTAGTAGAAGAAAAAGATAATCATTATAAAATTTATGCAGAAGAATTAATCGGTGCCCATATTTATTTAGATATGCCAAGCGTAGGAGCAACGATTAATGCGATGTTAGCTTCTGTTAAGGCAAAAGGTGAAACAATTATAGAAAATGCCGCAAAAGAACCAGAAGTAGTAAATGTAGCCATTTTTCTAAATGGAATGGGTGCTAAAATTACAGGTGCTGGAACGAGTGAAATAAAAATTCAAGGAGTTAAGAATCTAAAAGGATGTTATACAGAAGTGATACCTGATCGAATTGAAGCAGGAACTTATATGATAGCAGGAGCGTTAGTAGGAGAAAATTTAAAAATTGATAATATTATTCCAGAACATGTAGAAATGCTAATTTTAAAATTAAAAGAAATGGGCGTCAAAATGGAAATTGGACCTGACTATGTGATAGTATCCAAAAGTGAGAATCTAAAACCAGTAAAGATTAAGACTCAAGGTTATCCTGGTTTTGCTACAGATTTACAGCAACCTATCACGACACTACTAACACAATGTCAAGGCATTTCGATATTGGAAGAAACCATTTATGAAAATCGATTTAAAAATGTTCCCTATTTGAATAGTATGGGTGCTAATATTAAAATAGATAATCAGACTATTCAAATAACTGGAAAAACTAATTTAGTAGGTAAACAAGTAGAAGCTACTGATTTAAGAGCAGGTGCCTGTTTAGTATTAGCAGGATTGTTAGCAGAGGGAAAAACCACAATAACTAGTATTGAGCATGTACTAAGAGGATATGAAAACATTGTAGAAAAGTTAACTGATGTTGGAGCAGAAATTATAATAAGGGAGGAAATTTAATTTTCTCCTTTACTTTTTCCTCTAAAAATGTTATAATAAGCATCATTCAAAGAGGGGATAAAAATGACTTGGGAAGATATTTTTAAACAGATTTCAGAAATTTCAGATTTACAAAATAGTCTAATGACCAAACTAGATAATCCAATGTTAAAGACGATAATGGATAGAAATAAAAAATATGGTAATCAAGAATTGGATTTAAAAACATTAAATAATGCTTTACTAGAACATAAAATAGAAATTACGCCTTATCAAATAGTTATATTCCGTAAATTAAATGAATTAGAATTGCCAAAAACGATTAGTTTAGTCTACCAACAAATGCCTGTGGATTTAGAGAATGCCAAAAAATATGTATTAGATTTGGTAGAAAAATACAATCTAGTTATAAATTGTGCGGACTTAGTATTGATGTTGGAAAAATTAACTGAAGTAGAATATCCAGCTGAATTTATAGAGAATGAATACACTAAAAAAGTAGCAACAGAAAACAAAATCTTTATCGATTATATGAAAGGTAAATTACAATCAAATGAAATAGAAACCTCTCTTTTTAAGTTTTATGAACAATATGCTAATTCATTACCAGAAAATCAGATGAAGGAATTATTACTACAAACTTTTTGTTTATCTTACTCAAAAAACACATTTGCGTTTTTTAATTTCTTTCAAGTAGCTTCGCAATTATCGAAAAACTTACCACAGAAAAGAATGCTAATGGGCATTTCTAATTATCAAAAAATAGTGAAAAACTGTGAAATACGCTTTTTAAATAAAATGTCATTAGAACAAATATATGAGAAATTTAAATTAATTTTTGAAACTGATTTGGTAAAACAAAACATAAATAAAAAATAAACACTTATAATAAATAGAGGAGAGAAAAAATGCCAAAGTTAAGAATTAATGAAATGAAATTTGAAATTATTAGAAAATTAATGATTAATCGAATAAATAAAGAAACGATTTCCAAATTAGTGGGACTAAAAGATGAAGAGTTAGACGCATATATGGAGGAAGTAAAATATTCTTTAACGGAAGAAAAAATCAAAACATTAACAGAATATTTTAATGAAGGTTATCTAAGACAAACACCATATGATAAAGTAGTGACAAATAGCTATCAGAAAAAATATAGATAAAAAAAGAAATAAGTCTAAAATCAAGAAAAAGAAATAAACTAAGAATAGAGAAGATCTATTCTTTTTTTGAGGTGAAAAATGAAAAAGAAAAAAATAATGAAATATATTATTTTGATAGGGTTACTATTTAGTGTTTTTGGAATTTATCAACTTTTTAAAACTGATAAAATCAATTATATTGCTTTAGGAGACTCTGTAGCAGAAGGAATGAATCCCTATGGAGAAGTCGGATATAGTTATGCAGATTATTTTGCCGATAGTTTAAAAGAAAAAAATAAGTTATCTTACTATACCAAAAAATATGCTAAAAGTGGTTATACAACAGTAGATTTAATGAAACAAATAGAAATCAATGCTTCATTAAAAAAAGATTTAAGGGAATCAGATTTAGTAACATTATCAATTGGAGCCAATGATTTTTTAAAACAAATTCAAATCCGTAGTTTGGATATTACGAATCTTTTAGAATTAAAATCAAAAATAGAAACTATTTTTCCCAATATCGAAAATTGTTTGGAAGAAATTAGAAAATATGCCAAAGAAGATATAATAATTGTGGGATATTATAATCCTATTCCATTTTTATTCAACACGAGCAGTAAAGATTTAGATGAATTGTTTGCGATAATTGATAGCAAGTACCAAGAGATAGCAGAAGAATATGATTGTACCTATATTTCTTTCTATCAATTATTTAAAAAAAATACGTCTTTTTTACCAAATCCAATGGATATTCATCCTAATTTAGACGGATATAAAGCCATTTCCGAAGAAATATTAAAAAATTATTTATTAAAAGAAAAATAAGAAAAGGTACATAATGATAGAAAAGTAGGATACTTGAAAAAGAACTATGGTTGAAAATCGTAAATTTTTAGACTAAAGTCCGTTTTTTTACGGATTTTTTTCTTTACTAGATTTAATGCCGTTTTTAGAAGATA